>NZ_JANLGL010000144.1:0-15392 GCF_024655625.1 Pseudomonas sp. 18.1.10 | reverse complement strand
TCGTAACTCATGTAGCGGCTCCTTAGAGATTGCGTGAGATGACCATGCGCTGAATCTCGCTCGTCCCTTCATAAATCTGCGTGATCCGCGCATCCCGGTAGTAACGCTCCACCGGGTAATCCTCCAGGTACCCATAGCCGCCATGAATCTGCATGGCTGACGAGCAGACCTTTTCCGCCATTTCCGAGGCAAACAGCTTGGCCTGGGAGGCTTCCGACAAGCACGGCTTGCCGGCGCTGCGCAGGCGTGCGGCGTGGAGGATCAGCAAGCGCGCGGCATTCAGGCGGGTTTGCATGTCGGCCAGCAGGTTGGCCACGCTCTGGTGCTCGATGATCGCCTTGTCGAACTGCACCCGATCACGGGCGTAGGCCAATGCCGCTTCAAACGCGGCGCGGGCGATGCCCAGGGCCTGGGCGGCGATGCCGATACGCCCGCCTTCGAGGTTGGACAGGGCAATCGCCAGGCCCTTGCCACGCTCGCCCAGCAGGTTGGCCTCAGGCACGCTGCATTGGTTGAGGGTGACGGCGCAGGTGTCCGAGGCGCGGATGCCCATCTTGTGTTCGGTGCGATCCACCACAAAGCCGGGGGTGTCGGTGGGCACCAGGAACGCGGAGATCCCTTTTTTGCCGAGGTCGGGATCGGTCACCGCAAACACGATGGCCAGCTTGGCGCGCTTGCCGTTGCTGACAAACTGCTTGGCACCGTTGATCACCCATTGCCCGTCGCGCAGTTCGGCACGGGTGCGCAGGTTGTGCGCCTCGGAGCCGGCCTGGGGTTCGGTCAGGCAGAAGCAGCCAATCGCCTGGCCGCTGGCCAGATTGGCCAGCCAGGTCTGTTTCTGCGCATCGGAGCCGTAGTTGAGGATTGGCCCGCAACCCACTGAATTATGGATACTCATCAGCGCCCCCGTGGCGCCGTCACCGGCTGAAATCTCCTCGACGGCGAGGGCGTAGGCGACGTAATCCACGTAGGTACCGCCCCATTCTTCCGGGACCACCATGCCCAGCAAGCCCAGTTCGCCCATCTTGGCGACCAAGGCATCATCGATCCAGCCAGCTTTCTCCCAGGCCTGGGCGTGGGGCGCGATTTCGCCCCGGGCGAAGTCGCGGGCCATGTCGCGGATCATCACTTGTTCTTCTGTGTATTCAATGTCTTGCATGGCTTATCTCCCAACCAACTTGAAGTCACGAAAGAAGCTGTCGACCTGTTGCGCGTCCAGCTCAGCCACCGTGGCAGGGTTCCAGCGTGGCGCCTTGTCCTTGTCGATTATCAAGGCGCGCACGCCTTCGATCAGGTCGCCGCGCTCGAACCATTGACGGTCCAGGTGCAACTCCAGGGCAAAGCACTGTTCCAGCGGCAGGTGACGGCCACGGCGCAGCATCTCCAGGGTCACGGCCATCGCCAGCGGGGAGCGGGTTTGCATCAACCCTGCGGTGGTCATTGCCCACTCATGGCTGTCGGCGACGGTGACTTGCTGGAGCTGCTCGACGATGCTCGGCACGTCCGGCAAGGCGAAGAAGTGGTCGATGGCCGGGCGCAACGCAGCCAGCGGCGCATCCGGCAGGTGCTGTACGCCGAGTTTGGCGAGCAGGCCTTGCAGGTCCTTGAGGGGCGACTCGTGCCAGGGCAGGCGATCCAGCTTCTGGTCGAGGTCGGCCAGCTTGGGGCTGTCCAGGTACCAGTCGGCCAACCCGCAATACAACGCATCGGCGGCACGGACCTGCACGCCGGTGACCCCCAGATAAACCCCCAGCTCGCCGGGAATACGTGGCAGGAAGTAACTGCCGCCCACGTCCGGGAAGTAACCGATGGCCACTTCCGGCATGGCCAGGCGGCTGCGCTCGGTGACCACGCGCAGGTCGGCGCCTTGCACCAGGCCCATGCCGCCGCCCAGCACAAAGCCGTCCATCAGGGCGAGGACGGGTTTGCGGTAGTGGTGGATGGCGAGGTCGAGGGCGTATTCCTCGACGAAGAAGTCTTGGTGCAGGGTGTCGCCGCTTTTGAAGCTGTCATACAAGGAGCGGATGTCGCCGCCCGCGCAGAAGGCTTTTTCCCCGGCACCGCGCAAGACCACCGCATACACCGTGGGATCGTCCGCCCAGGCGTGCAGGTGGTGGCTCAGGCTGCGGACCATGTCCAGGGTGATGGCATTCAGACCAGCGGGGCGGTTGAGGGTGAGGTGGCCGATATGGTTGCGGACTTCGGCGAGTATGGCGTCTTGAAGATGGTCGGTGTGGCTTGCCTCGGATGAAACCTGAGCAGTCATCGCTAACTCCCTGCTTTTATTGTTCTTTATCAAGATGTTCGGGGACGAACCTTCTTGCGATCCTACCAGTGCACATTTGCCCAGTACACCGGGGAATCCTGCAGGTCGTTATTGCATTTATGCACGGCGACTGAGCACCTCGCCAATGCTGCGCCGCCGTGCATGGCCCTGCGCCGCGTGGATCAGCTGCTCCAGCTCGGACGGTTGCACATCGTAGAACTGCTCCATCTCCGCCAGGGCCAGTTTCAGGTCGGCCGCCGTGACCTCGGGGTCGATGACCGGCGCGCTGCTGCCCACCACCGCAGGGGGCGGCAGCGGCAAACCCTTGGGATAACGCGTGCGTGTGGCGTTGTTATAGGCTAACGCGCAGCCGAGCAGCGCGCCGGCACCGAGCATCACCGCGCCCAGTTCCTGCCAGCCGAGGGCGATGGAGGCCGGGTCCGCCAGTACCAAGGTCATGGCCAGCCCGCCCGCAGGTGGATGCAGGCAACGCAGCCAGCAGATCAGAATCACGGTCATGCCGGCAGCCAGGCACGCACTGCCCAGCGTGCGTCCCAGTACACGCGCGACCAGCAGCGCCACGACACCGGCACACAGGTAGCTGCCGACAATCGACCAGGGCTGGGCCAACGCACCGGACGACACCGCAAACAACAATACGGCCGAAGCTCCCAAGGGGCCGAGCAGGTGCAGCGCGACGTCCATGCCAAACACTTGGGCACACGCCCAGACACTGAGCAGGGTGCCAAAAGCCATGCCGATGGCGGCACGGCTCCATTCGGCGGGGCGGGTATTGATGGCAGCAGGTAACCAGCGAGCAAGCATTGCGATAGATCCATAAACAGCAGGCGAAAAAAAAGGCTTGCCTGGTTTCCCGGAAAAGCCCTTGAAAGTTCCACATTTGGGGGAGGAACCCGCGCAGTGTGCCCACCTCGATGGGGCGACGCCACTGCATATTAGTGCAGGTTAAATGCAATAAAAGTGAAGTTTAATAGGTGATAGGCACGGACGAGTGGCTGACGACCCCCAGGATCCGATCATGGTTTTCTTCGCTCAGCAGCTGCTTGTGCAGGTTGTCGCGCAGCCCGGGGGCGTCGCACAACGGGCCATTCAACGCGACAACCGCGTCACGCAAGCCCATCAGGCGGTGCAGGCCGATATGCACCGGGTCGGGCATCAGCAACGAGGGCGGTTCAGGCAATAAGTCATTGGGCACGGCGTGGTCCTTTCAATGAAGCCCGCCGCGATTGGGTTCACGGCGGGCAGCGTCCTTGGCATGTTCCATTGGTAGTAAATAGTTACCGCAATTGGCGACCGAGTTTACATTTTGGATCCATGAGCGGGAATGGCAAAAGGCACCAGCCATTACGCATAGCTGTGTAGGAGCTTTCGTGAGGGAGCCGGCCGAAGCCGGCTCGATCAGGGCTGTGGCGTGGCTGTCAGGTGCAGCAGCACATAGGGGTTTTTGTCGAACTCGCCCACCAGTGTCGGGGTGAGCGCGCGCAGGCGCGGCTCCTTCAAGGCGGCGTAGTCGTCCTCGCTCATCACCAGCCAGGCCGGGGCCTGCAGCGGCGCCAGGTCAGTGGTGGACTGGGTGAACAACGGCACGCGGTCGCATTCGAGGTTGACCATCAGCTTGATCGCCTTGGCGTCTTTGCCCAGGCCATGCAGCACCACGGGCGCAGGTTGCTGGTTGATCCGGGCCTTGACCGCCAGGCTGAAGGTGCGCGTGTCGTAGAGCGTACGCTCCAGGGGTTCGACCACCACGATGTAGGTCGCCCACAACGCCAGTACCGCCGCCAATGCCGGCCCTGCCGGACGCAGCCGTGGCTTGAACCACGCCAACAGCGCCAGTATTTGCAACACGGCCAGCACGCCGAAGATCAGGCGCAAGTCGCCCACTTGCTCGGCGTAGCGACGCCGCACCACCAGCAGGCCAATGGTCAGCAGCGCCGGCAACAGGGTCCAGAGGCCCAGCAGCACACCGCGCAGCCAGGCAAACACGCGCCCTTGGGTGACCTGGAACGGGTACGCCGCAATGATTGCCGCCATCGGCAGCATCGGCAGCACGTAACGCGCTTTCTTCGCCTGAGGGATCGACAGGCCGAGCATCACCAGCAAGCCGGCGGCGGCGCAATAGAGCACCAGTTGCAAGGCCGGCTCCGGTGCGCGTTTGCCGCCAATGGCCACCGCGAGCAGCACCAACAGGGCCATCGGATACGCCAGCGCGTAGTTGCCCAGGGAACTGGTGAAGTAATACAGCACGCCGCTGGAGCCTTCGCTGCCGTCCATGCGCCCGAGGAATTGCATGCGGATCACGTCCTGCATGAACACCTCGCCACCACTGAGTTTGGCCAACAGCAGCAATACCCCGACACAGGCCAGCAACAGCGCCAGTGCGAGCAAGCCGAAGCTGAACAGTTGTCGCCACTGCCGGTTAATCAGGTAGTAGCTGCACAGCACGCCGGTAGGGATCACCAGGCCAATCGGCCCGCGAATCGCAAAGCCTGCGATCAGCAGCAGGTACACCCAGTGCAGGCGTTTGCCGGCGCCGAAGTGGTCATGGGCATAACCCAGATAAAACACCGCCAGGGCCACGGCAGCGAGCATCTGGTCCAGGGACACGGCACGGGTTTCGCTGACAAAGGTGCTGCTGAGCAACAGCATCGCCACACTGAGCAGGCCCCAGCGCGGCGAGTAGGGCGCCGTGAGGCGGTACACCAGGATCACGATCAGTGCTGACGCAATCGCCGTCGGCAACCACGCCGTCAAGCTGGTGACCTGGCCCAGCGGCACCGACAGCAGCCAGGTCAGCAGCGTCGAGGTCGCCAGGTAATCGGCGTACGGCTGGCCGTAGGTGGTGGGGAAAAAGCTCGGGCCATGGCGCAGCATCTCCTGGGCGAACAGCACGAAGCGCGAGTCAAACCCGATGATCGCCTGGTGCCAGTTGCCGGCGATAAACAGCAGCAGCGCCAACAGCCCCAACAGCAGGGACTGGCGGCGCACCGTGGCGTCGATGAAGGGCGCTTTGTTCACGTCTCAGGCTTCCACGACCTGATCCTGATCTGCCGATTGCGCCACCCACTGTTGCTGCGGCATTGGCAGTTGGCAGGAGTCGCCACGGCCAATCGGGAAGTACTGGAAGCCTTTGCGCGCCAGGCGTTCGCCGTCGTACAGGTTGCGGCCGTCGAAGATCACCGGGGTTTTCAGGCGCGCGTGGATCAGGTCGAAATCCGGCGCCTTGAATTGTTGCCATTCGGTGCAGACGATCAGGCCATCGGCGCCGCTCAAGGTCGATTCCGGGGTGCCCATCAGCATCAACCGTGGGTCATCGCCGTAGATGCGCTGGGTTTCCTGCATGGCTTCGGGGTCGAAGGCACGCACGTTGGCGCCGGCCGCCCACAAGGCTTCCATCAGCACCCGGCTCGGCGCATCGCGCATGTCGTCGGTGTTGGGCTTGAACGCCAGGCCCCACACGGCAAAGGTCTTGCCTTTGAGGTCGCCTTTGAAGAACGCATTGACGCGCTCGAACAGCTTGCTCTTCTGGCGCTGGTTGATCGCTTCCACCGCTTCCAAAAGGTCGCTGGAGCAGTTGGCCTGCTTGGCGCTGTGGATCAGGGCGCGCATGTCTTTGGGGAAGCACGAGCCGCCGTAACCGCAACCGGGGTAGATGAAGTGGTAGCCAATGCGCGAGTCGGCGCCGATCCCCAGGCGTACGGCTTCGATGTCGGCACCCAGGTGTTCGGCCAGTTCGGCGATCTGGTTGATAAAGCTGATCTTGGTCGCCAGCATGCAGTTGGCGGCGTACTTGGTCAGTTCGGCGCTGCGCAGGTCCATGAAGATGATGCGGTCGTGGTTGCGGTTGAACGGCGCGTACAGGTCACGCATCACCTCGCGCACTTCTTCACGCTCGCAGCCGATGACGATGCGGTCCGGGCGGCGGCAGTCGGCAACCGCCGAGCCTTCTTTGAGGAATTCCGGGTTGGAGACGATATCGAACTCCAGGTGGCGGCCGGCCACACGCAGGGCCTTGTCGATATGGGCACGCAGGGTGTCGCCGGTGCCGACGGGCACGGTGGATTTCTCCACGAGGATCACCGGGTCCACACGGTGGCGGGCCACGGCGTCGCCCACCGACAGTACGTATTTCAGATCGGCCGAACCGTCTTCGTCCGACGGCGTGCCCACGGCGATAAACAGCACTTCACCGTGTTCGACCGCGAGTTTCTCGTCATGGGTAAAGTGCAGTCGCCCGCTTTCCAGGTTTTCCTTGACCATCGCAGCCAGCCCCGGCTCAAAGATCGTCACATGGCCTTTTTGCAGTGACTCGACCTTGTTCTTGTCGACGTCCATGCAGATGACATCGTGACCGACTTCGGCCAATACAGTGGCCTGCACCAGACCAACGTAACCACTACCAAATACACTGATTTTCATGGGGCATTCCTGGGACTTGTGGTGCTAGCACGGCGAGAGTTGATAACCAGAACTCCGAGGATGACCAACGCCACCCCCAGGGTTTTTGAAAGCGAAAAATGTTCGTTGAACACCGGCAGGCTGGCCGCCAGCAGGTACACCAGCGCGTAGCTGATGCTCAGCAGCGAATAGGCACGGCCCAGCGGCAGGTGCTTGAGCGCCCCCAGCCAGCAGAGCATCGACAGCGCATAGGCGAAGATCGCCAGGAGCACCGCGCCAAGGGCGCCGAGGTCGATGCTGTTGTTGCTGAACGCACTCAGCCATTCGCTGGGCAGCGGCAAGCGCGTCATGCTCCAGCGCATGCCCAACTGGGCCGCACTGACCAAACCCACGCTGCCCAAGGCCAGGGCAAACCCTTGCACGCGGCTCATACCTGACGCCCCAGCAGCACGACGCCGGCAATCACCAGCGCCACGCCCAGCCAGTGGCGGCCATCGACGGGCTCATGAAAGACAAACCGCGCCACCAGCGTGACCAGCACAAAGTTGAGGCTGAGCATGGGGTAGGCGATGCCCACTTCCAGGCGCTGCAACACCAACAACCACACCAGCAGGCCCAGGCCCAGGCACACCAACGCGACCCACAGCCACGGCGAGCGCAGTTTCAGCGCCCAGCCGCCTGGCAGGTCGCGCCAGCTTTCCACGGCGAATTTTTGCGCGACCTGGCCCGTGCACGTGAGCAGGCAGGCGGCCAATAACAGCAGCAGGGTCATCATGGAGCCGCCTGCGGGAAGATCAGAATCACGATATTGCCTTGTTCAAAGCGCTGGCCGTCATTGGGCAGCAAGGCAACTTCGGCCATTTCATCGTCACCTTTAACCCGCATCACCACACCGACCGGACCTTTTTTGCGCGCATCGCTCATCCACTGTTGCACTTGGGTGGTGTCGATCTTGCGCGCGGCGCTGTCCGCGAAGGCCAGGCCGTATTTGACTTCGCCGACGGTGTTGTAAAGGGTCACGTCCGGGCGCGCCAGGCGCCAGGACAGCGCCGACGCCGCACCGAGGTCATTGCTCAGCAACGCCGTGGCTGGGCGCAATGCTTGCAGGTGGTCGATGATGAATTGGTCCGGGGTCTTGTTGTAGACCACCGAATGGGGCAGCGCGGCGGGGACCAGCGCCACCAGCAACCAACTGCCAATGACCGGCGCCGCCCACAGTTTCAACGGGCGCGCGGCCTGCAGCAGGTTGGCGATGATCCAGGCGAACAGGAAGACGAATACCAGCACCAGGCTGAGGGTTTCCTGGCCCGGCTCGTACACCGGCTTTTTCAGCTGGAACCAGGTGAGTGCCAGCAGCGCGACGATGCCCACCACCAGGTTCAACCAGCCGTTGATGCGCAGCGCACGGCTGCGGCCCGCGGCGAGTTTGTCGGCCAGGGTCGAACCCATCAGCAAGGCCAGCGGCAGCAGGCACGGCATGATGTAGGAGGGCAGCTTGCCCTTGGCCAGGCTGAAAAACGCCAGGGGCATCAACAGCCACAGCAGCAGGAATGCGGTTTTCGGCAGGCGCTTATCCAGCCACGCCTGTTTGACGGTGGACGGCAGCAGCGCCACCCACGGCAGGGAGAACGCCACCAGCAGCGGCAGGTAGTACCAGAACGGTTCGGCATGCTGGGCATCGTCACCGGCAAAGCGCTGGATATGCTCGTGCCAGAAGAAGAAGTTCCAGTAATCCGGCTCTTGCAGGTGCACGGCCAATGCCCACGGCAGGCTGACCACAATCGCGACGACGACGGCCACCAGGCCATAACCCAGCAGTTCACGCAAACGCTTTTGCCAGAGGGCGTAGGGCAGGGCGATCAACACCGGCAGCAGCCAGGCGAGGAAGCCTTTGGTCATGAAGCCCATGCCACAGGCAAAACCCAGCAACGCCCAGGAGGCCAGGCGGCCATTGCGCGTGGTGCTGTCGAAGCAGAACCACAAGGCCACGCCGGTCAGGTTGACCCAGAAGGTGAACTGCGGATCGAGGTTGGCGTAGCCGCCCAGGGCTGCGACGCTGACAAAGCTCATGTACAGCACGGTGCTGATGAGGCTTTTCTGCGGGTCATTCCACAACCGGCGCGACACCAGGTACACCAGCAGGATGCTCAAGCCGGTGCTCAACGCCGAGGCAAAGCGCACGCCGAACAGGTTCTGCCCGAAGATCGCCTGGCCCAGCGCAATCATCCAGTAGCCGGCCGCCGGTTTCTCGAAGTAGCGGATGCCCATGAAGTGCGGCGAGGCCCACTTGCCGGTCAGCAGCATTTCCTGGCTGATCTGCGCGTAGCGGGTTTCATCGGGAATCCACAGGCCATGGGTGGCCAGCGGCAACAGGTAAAACACGCCAAAGGCCAACAGCAGCAGAGGCAACGCCAGACGCCGGATCATGCCTGCTGCACTCCAAGCCAACCCTCACGCCCGGGCAAGGCGCCCCGCACCAGCTGTTGCTGGGGCAGGGTGCTCAGGTCGGCAGGCAACAAGTCGCCCAGGGGTTTGAAGTCGATGCCGCGCTGCCCGGCCTGGGCCAGCAACTGGCGAAAATCATTGGCCATCAGAATCCCTTCTACTTCTGCGTGGATCGTATAGACGTTGAGCTTCGACGCGGCAAAGCGGTCGAGGATGAACGTATTGAAGTCTTTGGCAGCCACCACCGGCCCGACGACTTCGTCGAAGGTCGGCAGGTCTACCGGAATTTGTGGAGTGCCCGCGCTGCCATCGGCCAAGGTTGGACGAAACAGGCTGGTGCCCCGGCAATCACTGTTGTAGCGGAAGTTGAAGCCTTGCTTGGCTTGCACCACACGCTCATCGGCACGCCAACCGGCGGCCGCTGAGCAGTCGATGGGCTCACCGAGGATGTCGCTGAGGGTGTCGACGCCACGGCGGATCTGTTCGACCAGCTGTGCCTCGCTCCAGCGCCCGGTGTTGGCCTGCCAGCCGTGGTGGTCCCAGGCGTGCAGGCCGACTTCATGCCCGGCGGCCTTGGCCTGGCGCATCAGATGCCCCAGGTCGCGGCCAATCGGCTTGCCCGGCCAGGCCGTGCCGGCCAGCAAGATATCCAGGCCATACAGGCCCACGGCATTGGAACGCAGCATCTTCCACAGGAACTGCGGGCGGATGAGACGCCACAAGTGGCGCCCCATGTTGTCCGGCCCGACGCTGAAGAAAAACGTTGCCTTCACCCCCGCTTCATCCAGGGTTTCGAGCAACCGCGGCACGCCTTCACGGGTGCCACGGTAGGTGTCGACATCAATGCGAAGACCTGCCTGCATTACTTTTTATCCGCTATTTCAAGCATGGCTTCACGCAAGAAGAAGTCGAGCGTATTGCCGATGGTCTCGCTCATCTCCACGGTCGGCTCCCAGTTCAGCAGGCGCTTGGCGTTTTCGATGCTTGGCTTGCGGTGTGCCACGTCCTGGTAGCCCGTGCCGTAGAACGCCTTGCTTTCCACGTCGCGGAAACCGGCGAACGGCGGGAAGTTGCCACGCAATGGGTGCGCTTCGAACTGACGCAGCAGCTCTTCGCCCAGCTGGCGGATGCTGGCTTCGTTTTCCGGGTTGCCGATGTTGATGATCTGGCCGTTGCACACGTCATTGTCGTTATCGATGATGCGTGCCAGGGCCTCGATGCCGTCGGCGATGTCGGTGAAGCAGCGCTTCTGCTCACCACCGTCGAACAGGCGGATCGGCGTGCCTTCCACCAGGTTGAGGATCAGCTGGGTGATCGCGCGGGAGCTGCCGATACGCGCCGAGTCCAGACGGTCGAGGCGCGGGCCCATCCAGTTGAACGGACGGAACAGGGTGAAGTTCAGGCCTTTGGCGCCGTAGGCCCAGATCACACGGTCCAGCAGTTGCTTGGAGACCGAGTAGATCCAGCGTTGCTTGTTGACCGGGCCGACCACCAGGTTGGAGGTGTCTTCGTCGAAGTACTGGTCCTGGCACATGCCATAGACCTCGGAGGTCGACGGGAAGATCACGCGTTTGTTGTACTTGACGCAGTAGCGCACCAGCTTGAGGTTTTCCTCGAAGTCCAGTTCGAACACACGCAGCGGGTTGCGGGTGTATTCGATAGGCGTGGCGATGGCCACCAGCGGCAGGACCACGTCGCACTTCTTGATGTGGTACTCGATCCACTCGGTGTGGATGCTGATGTCGCCTTCCACGTAATGGAAGTTGGGGTGGCTGCGCAGGCGCTCGATGGCGTCGGAGCCGATGTCCAGGCCGTAGACTTCGTAACGGTCGTCACGCAGCAGGCGCTCGGACAGGTGGTTACCGATAAAGCCGTTCACGCCGAGGATCAGCACACGGGTACGGCGCGGCTTGCGGCCGGACTCGGCGCCGCGCAACACGGAACCGTCCACCAGGCCCAGTTCGTTGGCCAGGGACGG
The DNA here is from genome assembly GCF_024655625.1 of Pseudomonas sp. 18.1.10. Lineage (NCBI taxonomy): Bacteria > Pseudomonadati > Pseudomonadota > Gammaproteobacteria > Pseudomonadales > Pseudomonadaceae > Pseudomonas > Pseudomonas sp. 18.1.10. Next base: position 4,287 of record NZ_JANLGL010000144.1, on the reverse strand, counting down.
GCCGGCCAGGTACAGGCCGTTGTCATTGCGCTGGCCGAACTTGACCACCAGGGAGTCTTCGCCGCAGGCGATGCGTAGCGGGTTGACGCTGATGACGCGACCCGGGGCCAGGCCTTCATTGCCCTTGACCACTTCGGCTTGCCACACGATCAGCTTGTGCTCGCCCACGGCGCAGAAGGCGCCCGGGTAAGGTTGGGTCACGGCGCGGACCAGGTTGAACAGTTCTTCAGCCGGCTTTTTCCACTCCAGCTTGCCATCGGCGGCGGTGCGGCGGCCGAAGTAGGTGGCCTGGCTTTCGTCCTGGGCGGTTTCAGTCAACTTGCCTTGGGCCAGTTGTGGCAGTGCATCGCGCAGCAGGTGGGTGGCCGCGTCACGCAGTTTGGCGTGCAGGCTCAGGCCGGTGTCGGAGCGGTCGATGATGACCTTTTGCTGGGCGAGGATCGCGCCGGCATCGGCACGCTTGACCATGCGGTGCAGGGTCACGCCGGTTTCGGTTTCGCCGTTGACCAGCACCCAGTTGGCCGGGGCGCGACCACGGTATTTCGGCAGCAGCGAACCGTGCAGGTTGAACGCGCCTTTGCGTGCGGTGGCCAGCAGCGGCTCGCTGAGCAGGTTGCGGTAGTAGAACGAGAAGATGTAGTCCGGGTTCAGCTTGGCAATGCGCTCGATCCACAGCGGGTGGTTGGCGTCTTCCGGCGCGTGCACCGGGATGCCGTTGCGGGCGCAGAGTTGGGCGACGGAGCCGTAGAAGTTGTTTTCCTTGGGATCATCGGCGTGGGTAAACACCGCAGCAATGTCGTAGCCGGCATTCAACAGGGCTTCAATACCGGCACAGCCAATATCGTGGTAGGCGAAGACAACGGCGTTTGAATTCATGACGAAACCTGATCGGAAGGAGAAGTAGAAGTGGTATGGGAGGACACCAGGCCGTCGACCACGACGACTGGAGCCGGTGCTGCCGGGGTGTTGCGCAGCACTTTTTCAATAAAGAAGCGTGGGCGGGCGCGCACATCGCTGTACATGCGGCCCAGGTATTCACCCAAGAGCCCCATGCCGATGAACTGGCCACCGGTGAACACGAACAGCACCGCAAACAGCACAAACATGCCGTCGCCGGCCCATTGGGCACCAAAGGCCAGGCGCATGACGATCAACGCCAACGCAAACAGCACGCCCAGGCCCGCCAGGCTGAAACCGACGATGGACAGCAGGCGCAGCGGGGTGGTGGTCATGCACGTCAGCAGGTCGAACATCAGGCTTATCAGGCGCATGGCGCTGTATTTGGATTCGCCGTGTTCACGCTCGGCGTGGTGCACGAGGATTTCCGTGGTGTGGCGGGCAAAACCGTTGGCCAGGATCGGGATAAAGGTGCTGCGCTCACGGCAGGCGAGCATCGCATCGACGATGGTGCGGCGGTAGGCGCGCAGCATGCAGCCGTAGTCGGTCATGGCCACGCCGGTGGAGCGCTGCACGGCCAGGTTAATCAGGCGCGACGGCCAGCGGCGGAAGGCCGAGTCCTGGCGGTTGTTGCGCACGGTGGCAACCACGTCGTAACCCAGGGCGGCTTGTTCCACCAGGCGCGGGATTTCTTCCGGCGGGTTTTGCAGGTCGGCGTCGAGGGTAATCACTACTTCGCCACGGCACTGTTCGAAACCGGCCATGATCGCCGCATGCTGGCCGTAGTTGCGGTTGAGGATCACCGCGACTACGTTGCTGCCGTCTTCGGCGGCGGCGTCTTCGAGCATTTGCGCGGATTGGTCGCGGCTACCGTCATCCACCAGGATGATTTCGTATTCGTAGGCCAGTTGCTTGCAGGCTGCGGTGGTGCGACGCAGCAATTCAGGCAGGCTTTCTTCTTCGTTGTAGACCGGGATAACGATCGACACGCAATGAATAGGGTAGGGTTTCAAAGATTCAAGACCTCGGGGTTAGCGCAACTTGGAGCGTGAAAACAGCGGTCATCAGGAGCGGTTGACGCCTTACCTGATTAAACAAAGCGTGAAGGGGCGATTATTCATTCGACTTTCCTGGGATGGGCACTGGGATCTTCCATGATGGCGTTTTGAGTAAAGCTCAAAAAAAGCAAAGGTAAAGCCTAATCAACAGGTTAGTCGGGAAAACGCGGTTCGTTCTCAAGTCCTTGGGGCCAAGATTAAGCGTAAAAATGTTGAACGAATATGAAAGGCAGATGAAAAACTCGTTTATTTGACAGGTAGACAGCCAGGGTTCAGCTACGCAAATCGGCGTTTGAGCGCGGTGTGCAGGGAATCGCCGGGCAATCGCGTTTATTCAACAATCTTCTCTGCAATACCCAGCAAGTGCCGGTAAAGTAAGCCCTCTCTTGCCAGGGTAATCGGATGAATAGCGTGCAGCTTTTACGGCCAGTATTGATGGGGTTGATGATGACCGTGGCGTGTGTCACGACGGTGCGGGCTGATGATGGGGTGACGCTCACCAGCATCGGCCAGGTGCCGGACGGCGTGGAAGTGCGTGGCAAGCAGATCGCCGCTTACACCTGGGATGACCACCAGGGCAAAAACCTGCTGGTGCTCGCCGAGCAGGTCAGCGAGCGTGATGACGATGGCACCCAGTCCGCGTTTGTCTACGCGGCCCAATACCTGATCGATGGCAACCGTCCCAAGCGCGTGTGGATGCTCTACGACGACGTGCAGCATTGTGAATTTGACGCGTCGCTGCGCTTCGACAGGGCCGCAACCAAGGTCACCGACCTGTCCGGCGATGGCATCACCCAGGCCACTGTGGGCTATTCGCGCACCTGTACCAGCGACGTCAGCCCCAATGAATTCAAGCTCATCATGCACGTGGGCAAGTCACAGAAATACCGCCTGCGCGGCGTCGACCGTTATGGCGCCAGCTGGTGGGACGAAGACGCCGGCGCACTGCGAGGCATGCCGCTGCCCAAGGATTGCAGTGTCGCCGCGCAACAGGCGCTGGTCAGCCAGTACAAGGAGCAGGGCACCGAACTGCCGCTGCCGGGTTGCTATGGTGAAGAGAAAGACTTTGCCAACGCGCCGGAGGCGTACCTGACCTTTATGCGCCAGCACTGGTTCGCGTTGATGCAGAAGCAGGACGCCGATTGGAGCCAGGCCCAGACTCAGCCGCAAGACGCTGTAGAGGACGATGACACGGCACCCTGATTTTGTGCCCACGCCATTCCTGCGTTAGACTCGGCCTTCGCCAATTCACTAAATACCTCGATTAAACAAAGGCTTGTTCGAGGTATTTAATCCAAAGGCTGATCTATTTTGACCGAGTCCATCCGCAACCCGCTGACCCTCTACCTCACACGCCTGGCGCCCTCCAGCCAGTTGACCATGCGCTACGTGCTGCAGGATGCCGCCGACCGCCTGGGCTTCGAGGACATCAACCTCGAAGAGATCGACTGGCATTTGCTCCAGCCTGAACACGTGATCGCCCTGGTCGCGGCCCTGCGCGAAGACGGCTATGCGCCGAACACCTCATCGCTGTATGTCAACGCGGTGCGCGGCGTGATGAACGAAGCCTGGCGCCTCAGCCTGATTAGCCAGGAACACCTGTTGCGCATGCGTACGGTCAAACCCGCGCCGGGCACACGCCTCAGCCAGGGCCGCAACCTGCGCCGCACCTTGATCCGCGAAATGATGGACGTCTGCGCCGCCGACCCACGCCCCCAGGGCCTGCGCGATGCGGCGGTGATCGGCATCCTGTACGGCTCGGGCATGCGCAAGTCGGAGTCGGTCAACCTCGACCTGGCGCAGATCAATTTCGAAGAGCGCAGCTTGCGAGTGATCGGCAAAGGCAACAAGGAGCTAGTCAAATACGCACCGGCCTGGGCCTTTGCCAAGTTGCAGGCCTGGCTGGATTTTCGCCGCGAGCACCTCAAGGAAGGCGAGCAGGACGACACGTTCCTGTTCAACCGCATTCGCCGTGGCAGCCACATCACCCGCGAGCGCATCACCAAGCATGCGATCTACTACATTGCCCGCCAACGCGGCGAGCAAGTGGGGGTAAAGATCATGCCCCATGACTTCCGCCGCTCGTTTATCACGCGGGTCATTGAAGAGCACGACCTGTCGATTGCGCAGAAACTGGCGCACCACACCAATATCCAGACCACCGCCAGCTACGACGTGCGCGAGGACAATGAGCGGCGGCGGGCGGTGGATCGGTTTGATTTGTAGATAAACACCGCCATTTTTCTGGAGGGATGAAGATCCAAATGTGGGAGCGGGCTTGCTCGCGAATGCGGTGTGTCAGTCAAACATGCATTAGCTGACACGCCGCCCT
>NZ_JANLGL010000143.1:0-15407 GCF_024655625.1 Pseudomonas sp. 18.1.10 | reverse complement strand
ACATTTGGAATGCATTCCAAATGTGGGAGCGGGCTTGCTCGCGAAGGCGGCAGAAGCTTCAACACAAAATATGCAGACGAAAAAAAGCCCCACATTCCGCGAGGCTCTTTTTTTGACTCATCAGCTAATCAGCTACCTTTGACAGCCTTGCCGTCAACGGTGCCGTCTTGCAGCATGATGTTGTATTCCTTGCCGTCAGTTTCTACCTGACGCAGTGCAACCAGAATGCCGCCCTGGTCCTTGGCGAACCACATCTGGGTAATGCGCTTGCTTTGTGTCGGGTCACGCACGCGCTCAACCTTGATCGCGTCAATGGAGCCGACCTTGGTCTGGACCTTTTCCGGGCCGATCACGCGGAAGTCGTAGGTATCCACGTCGGTACCTTCCACCACGTTGTAGCTCATGCTTTTCTTGCCGGCGGCCACGTCACGTTGCAGGGCCAATTGGTAGGTCGACTTGTCGAGCATGCCGCTTTGCAGCGCTACGTTGACTGGGTCCTTGTTTTCAAAGCCGGTGACTTTCTTCGCGGTTTGGTCGAAGTCCAGATTGATCTTCTTCGCCTTGCCCAGGCCGCCGCGTTCGAAGGTGTAGCTCTTCGGTTGCAGGGTGTCCTTGTCAAACAGGATCACGCTGGTTTCGGTCAGGCTGGCGATCATCATCGAAGCCTTGAAGTTCAAGGTCCAGGTGCCATCGCCGTTCTTGGCCAGGCTGCGTTCAGCCGAGCCACTCATGGGCAACTGTTTCCAGTCGGCGGTGTAGCTGACGGAGAAAGGGTGAAGGTCTGCCGCTTGCACCGCAGGCAAGGCAAACAGAGCAAAAGCGAAGAGCAAGGCGCGACGCATAAAATCTCCTAGGTTCGAATCAAGTGGCCGCTGGCCGCGAGTAACTGACCGTCCAATAATGCACCCTGGTCACCAAGAATCAACCGCCCCTCGGCAAACCAGCGTACAGCCAACGGGTAAATCCTGTGTTCCTGGGTGTGAACCCGTTGCGCAAGGGTCTGCGCCGAGTCGTCAGACTCTACCGGAACCACTGCCTGTACGACCAGAGGCCCGCCATCGAGTTCCTCGGTAACGAAGTGCACGCTGCAGCCATGCTCGCTGTCGCCGGCGTCGAGCGCCCGCTGGTGCGTGTGCATGCCTTTGTACTTGGGCAGCAGGGAAGGGTGGATATTGAGCAGGCGCCCGTCGTAGTGGCGCACGAAATCAGCGCTGAGGATGCGCATGAAACCGGCCAGGACTACGAGTTTGGGATTGAAGGCGTCGATCAGTTCGATCAAGGCGGCATCGAAGGCTTCGCGGCCTTCGAAAGCCTTGTGATCCAGGGAGCGGGTGTCGATACCCGCGTCCCTGGCGCGTTGCAGGCCGTAGGCGTCGCTGCGGTTGGAGATCACCGCAGCGATGCGCACCGGGCTGTCGCCGGTGCGCGTGCTGTCGATCAGGGCCTGCAAGTTACTGCCGGTGCCGGAGAGCAGCACCACGACATCACAGGTCTGGGACATCAATGAGCCTTGAGGTTCTTCAGTTCGACCTGGGCTGCGCCTTCTGGAGCAGTGGCGATCTGGCCGATGACCCAAGGCTGCTCGCCCGCTTCACGCAGGATGTTCAGCGCGGTTTCAACGTGCTCTTGCGCCACGCAGATGACCATGCCTACGCCGCAGTTCAGCACGCGGTGCATCTCGGTTTCGTTGACGTTGCCTTTCTCCTGCAGCCAGTCGAAGACCGCAGGACGCTGCCAGCTGGCCACGTCGACGATGGCCTGGGCGCCTTTTGGCAGGACGCGCGGGATGTTGTCCAACAGGCCGCCACCGGTGATGTGGGCCATGGCTTTAACCGCGCCAGTGTCCTTGATCAGCTTGAGCAGGGGCTTGACGTAGATGCGGGTCGGGGCCATCAGCAGGTCGGTCAGTGGCTTGCCGTCGAGCTGGATGTTCTCGATGTCGGCGCCGGACACTTCGATGATCTTGCGGATCAGCGAGTAGCCGTTGGAGTGCGGGCCGGACGATGGCAGGGCGAGCAGGGCGTCGCCGGCGGCAACCTTGGAGCCGTCGATGATCTCGGCTTTTTCGACAACGCCAACGCAGAAGCCGGCCAGGTCGTAGTCTTCGCCTTCGTACATGCCCGGCATTTCAGCGGTTTCGCCGCCGACCAGGGAGCAACCCGACAGTTCGCAGCCAGCGCCAATGCCGGTCACTACCTGGGTAGCGGTCTCGACGTTGAGCTTGCCGGTGGCGTAGTAGTCCAGGAAGAACAACGGCTCGGCGCCGCACACCACCAGGTCATTGACGCACATGGCGACCAGGTCGATGCCGATGCTGTCGTGCTTGTTCAGGTTCAGCGCCAGGCGCAGCTTGGTGCCCACGCCGTCGGTGCCGGAGACCAGCACAGGCTGCTTGTAGCCAGCCGGGATCTCGCAGAGGGCGCCAAAACCGCCCAGGCCGCCCATGACTTCGGGGCGCGCAGTGCGCTTGGCGACGCTCTTGATGCGTTCGACCAATGCTTCACCGGCGTCGATGTCTACACCGGCGTCCTTGTAGCTCAGGGAGGGTTGCTTGCTCATGATCCAGGCCTTTAGGGGGGATTCAGGGGTAACGACCGAGCGGGCAGGCGCTTTTGGTAAAAGGCCCAGCCGTTGACGGTCTGCGAAGGCGCGCGATTTTATCAGGCTTGAGGGGCAGCGGCCATCCTCGGGCCGACGGGCAGGGCGATATAGGTTAAAAAAGCCGATTAAAAAAATGCTAATCGGCTCTGCCTTGGTGCGTATTAAGGTATAGCCTTGAACGCGCTAGCGTAATGACAGTACGAAAACTTACCAAGACCCTGTGAATGTTTTACCGGTCGCTGTGGTCACAGCCTTGCGCAACCGAGTTCACGCGGTCTGTTCCAGCCGCTAAATTTGTCGTTCGGGAATCTTTCATGCGTCTGTGTAAATTCTTCTTTGTAGGCTGCTTGTCGTTGGTCAGCCTGGCGAGTCATGCCGAAACCCTCAATGGCCTCTATCAAGTATTTGAGCCGGTCAGCAGCCAGTCGCCACAAGAGCGCGACCAGGCGACCCAGCGCGCCGTGCAGACCCTGGTGATCCGCCTTACCGGTGACGCCAAGGCGGCCGACGGCCCGGGCCTGGCGGCGATTCGCAAGGACCCGCAACAAATCATCAGCCAATACGGCTACGACGCCGGCCCGCCCGAGAGCCTGCAAGTGGATTTCGACCCGGTGACGACCGACCGTGCCTTGCGTGACGCCGGCCTGTCGATCTGGGGCAGCAATCGGCCATCGATCCTCGGCTGGTGGCTGAACGACTCCACCGAAGGCAGCAGTCTGGTGGGCGATGGCCAAAGCGTCGCCCAGGCCTTGCGCCGTGCGGCGCAGCACCGTGGCTTGCCGTTGCGCCTGCCGCTGGGTGACCTCGATGAACAGGTGGTCGCCACCGCGCCGAATTTGGAAAGTGCCGACGCCACCCCACTGCGTGCCGCCTCCGAGCGCTACGGCGCGGATGCCTTGCTGGCGGTGCATGCGCGCCAGGAAGGCAGCCAATGGCAGGCCAAGTGGCGTTTATGGTTGGGCGACAAGAGCGAGCAGGGCACTGCCCAAGGGGCGGATACCGCTGCTGTGGCCGATGCGGTGATGTTGGCCGTCAGCCAGAAGCTGGCGCCGCGCTTTGCGGTCAAGCCTGGCGTCAGCGCCGAGCAACTGCTGGAAGTGCAGGGCATGACGCTGGAACGCTACGCGGCCCTGGGGCATCTGCTTGAACCGTTTGGCGGCCAGCCGCTGTTGGTGGATGGCAATCGCATTGTTTACCGGGTCCATGGCAGTGCCGAGCAGTTGCGCAGCCAGTTGAGCCTGGCCAAATTGCAGGAGGTTGCGCCGGGTGAAGTGCCGGCTGCGGCGGGTGGTGCTCCAGAGCCGCAGGCGCAACTGCGCTTTCATTGGTAAAAAGTTCTTCCTTATATAGAAGCAATGGAGTGGTTTATGGCGGATACGCGTCGTTGGGTGTGGATTGGCGGGATCGTCCTGCTGTGTGCATTTGTGTTCTTGCTGCATTCGATCCTGACGCCGTTCCTGGTTGCGTTGCTGTTGGCCTATCTGTTTGATCCGGTGGTGGATCGCCTGGAGAAAGCCGGCTTGTCACGTACCTGGGGCGTGGTGGCGGTGTTCGCCCTGTTTACCTTGATTGTCACGGCCCTGGTGCTGGTGCTGGTGCCGATGCTGGCTAAGCAGCTGTTCCGTCTGTATGAACTGGCGCCGCAGATGCTCGACTGGTTGCAGCACACGGCGATGCCGTGGGCCCAGGCCAAGTTGGGGTTGTCGGATGGTTTCTGGAAGTTCGACAAGGTCAAGGCCGCGATCAGCGAGCATATGGGCCAGACCACGGATATTGTCGGTGTGGTGCTCAGCCAGGCCACGGCGTCCAGCCTGGCGCTGATCGGCTGGTTGACCAACCTGGTGCTGATCCCGGTGGTGGCGTTCTACCTGCTGCGTGACTGGGACATCATGATGGCCAAGATCCGCAGCCTGCTGCCGCGCAATCGCGAGGAGCGCATCGTCTCCCTGGCGGAGGAATGCCACGAAGTGCTTGGTGCGTTCGTGCGTGGGCAGTTGCTGGTGATGCTGGCCTTGGGGATTATCTACGCGGCGGGCCTGATGGCAATCGGCCTGGAACTGGGCCTGTTGATTGGCCTGATCGCCGGTTTGGCGGCCATCGTGCCGTACATGGGCTTTGTGATCGGTATCGGCGCGGCGCTGGTGGCGGGTTTGTTCCAGTTCGGCGGCGACCTGTACCCGATGCTGGGGATTGTTGCAGTGTTTATGGTCGGCCAGGCCTTGGAAGGCATGGTGCTCACACCTTTGCTGGTGGGGGACCGGATCGGTCTGCACCCGGTGGCGGTGATCTTTGCGATCCTGGCGGGCGGCGAGCTGTTCGGCTTTACTGGCATCTTGCTGGCGTTGCCGGTGGCGGCGGTGATTATGGTGCTGGTGCGCCATGTGCATGATCTGTACAAGGATTCGGATGTGTACACGGGGGTCGAAGACCCCGACCTGTAAACCCTGTGCCACAAACCCGGCCTGGCCGGGTTTGTTGTTTATGGCGTCAAACAATTTGCGCAAAACCGGCAAGTTAACGCAAACCTTTGATTTTGCTTGTGGTCTGCTGCATTGTGCGCCCGGCTTCACGGGTATAAACTTTGCAAACTTTACACAGAGGCCACTAGCGGTTCGTTTGGAGCCGTTCAGTCAGCATGAAACCGATTCAGCTGCCCTTGGGTGTGCGTCTGCGTGACGACGCCACCTTTATCAACTACTACCCAGGCGCCAATGCCGCTGCACTCGGCTATGTCGAGCGGCTCTGCGAAGCCGACGCCGGGTGGACCGAAAGCCTGATCTATCTGTGGGGCAAACACGGCGTAGGGCGTACTCACCTGCTGCAGGCCGCGTGCCTGCGCTTCGAGCAGATGGGTGAAGCGGCGGTTTACCTGCCGTTGGCTGAATTGATGGACCGTGGCATCGGCATCTTCGATCACCTTGAGCAATACGAACTGGTCTGCCTGGATGACCTGCAGGCGATCGCCGGCAAGGCGGAGTGGGAAGAGGCGCTGTTCCACCTGTTCAATCGCCTGCGTGACAGCGGCCGGCGCTTGTTGATCGCCGCATCGACCTCGCCGCGAGAATTGCCGGTGAAGCTGGCTGACCTCAAGTCTCGCCTGACCCTGGCCCTGATCTTCCAGATGCGCCCGCTCTCCGACGAAGACAAGCTGCGTGCCCTGCAATTGCGTGCATCCCGTCGCGGCCTGCACCTCACTGACGAAGTCGGGCACTTTATCCTCACCCGTGGCACCCGTAGCATGAGCGCGTTGTTCGATTTGCTCGAGCAGCTCGATCAGGCCTCCTTGCAGGCCCAGCGCAAGCTGACCATTCCCTTCCTCAAGGAAACCCTCGGCTGGTAGCCAGCCCTTTGTTTTCGTGGCTTTCGGCAAATTCCAGGCGCCAGAAAACCTGCGTTTGGGCCGCTTTGGCCACGCAAAAGGCGCGTATAGGGTGTTAAGGGCTTAGATGTCATAGTCCAAACAAGAAGTCACATAGATCACGATTGAATTTGCAAATCGATGTGATAGAGGGCATAGTCTCGGCTTCTTTACACATCAGCCACGGTCGTGCCCATGCTAAATCGCTTCGCACCCCTCGTGCCTCTCGCACTCGTTACCCTGTTGTTTGGTTGCGCCTCCCACCCTCAACAGGTGGTTGAGCAGCAAAAACCCCAGGTTCAAAATCAGGCAAAATTCGTCGCTGCACAGTCTGCTTCTGTTTATGAAGAAGAGCTGGCGACTGAAAAGGAACTGGGCGCCTTCTCCGGCAACAAGCCTTACCAGCTTCCAGTCCTGGCCGACAGCATCCTCGAACGCGGCATGTCCCTGATCGGTACCCGTTACCGTTTCGGCGGTACCTCTGAAGCCGGTTTCGACTGCAGCGGTTTCATCGGCTACCTGTTTCGTGAAGAAGCTGGCATGAACCTGCCACGCTCCACTCGCGAGATGATTAACGTGAATGCACCGTTGGTCGCGCGCAACAACCTCAAGCCCGGTGATCTGCTTTTCTTCAGTACGGCTGGTCGTGGTCGCGTCAGTCACGCCGGTATCTACCTGGGCGATAACCAGTTTATCCACTCCAGCAGCCGTCGCAGTGGCGGTGTTCGAGTCGACAACCTGGGCGACAGCTACTGGAGCAAAACCTTCATCGAAGCCAAGCGCGCACTCGCCATGGCCCCGACCACGGTTACCGCTAGCAAGTAAACTTAAAGTGATACTTGAAGTTTGACGTGTAAGCGCTAGAATCCCTGGATATTGTTGTAATCCGTACGCGCGAGCTTTGCTTGCGCGTTCTGGTTTTCAGCGTTCGGCAGCGAAAGCCGCATCCAGACCAGGATTGTTCTGCACATGTCGACCTCGGCCCGCCTGATCCTCATTGTCTGCGCCGCGCTGCTCAGCGCCTGCGCCAGCCGTCCACCGCCTGCACCCGTAGCGGTGAAGCCCAAGCCGGTGTTCAACTACGCCACCCAGAATTTCTCGCCTGCTGCCGAAGACGTGCTCTTTCGCGCGCTGGGCCTGGTGGGCACGCCTTATCGCTGGGGCGGCAACACGCCGGACTCGGGCTTTGATTGCAGCGGCCTGATCGGCTTTGTCTTTCGTGACGCCGCCGGCATCTCCTTGCCGCGTACCACTCGTGAACTGATCGTGATGCGGGCGCAGGATGTCAGCGAGCAGAACCTGCAAACCGGTGATCTGTTGTTCTTCGCCACCGGCGGCGGCTCCCAGGTCAGCCACGCGGGGATCTATGTGGGCGAGGGCCGCTTCGTGCACGCGCCGCAAACCGGCGGTACGGTGAAGCTGGATACCCTGTCCAAGGCGTATTGGCAGAATGCTTACCTGAGTGCCAAGCGCGTGTTGCCAGGGAATCTGGCACGCAATCCCTGAATTGAATGCCGCTCTTAATGTGGGAGCGGGCTTGTGTGGGAGCGGGCTTGCTCGCGAAGGCGGTGTGTCAGTCACTGATGTGTCGTCTGATCCGGCGCATTCGCGGGCAAGCCCGCTCCCACATGGGTTTTGTGGTGGTCTGAAGCCTACTTACTTGGCTGCCGACACCCGCCACACCTTATTCCCCACATCATCCGCCACCAACACCCCGCCTTGCGGATCAACCACCACGCCCACCGGCCGGCCCATGGCTTTCTCGTCTTTGTCGAGGAACCCGGTCAGCACATCCACCGGCTGCCCCTTGGGCTGGCCAGCCTCGAACGGTACGAAGATCACCTTGTAGCCACTGTGGGGCTTGCGGTTCCACGAGCCATGCTGGCCGATGAACGCGCCGTTAGTGAAGGGCGCTGGCAATTTGCTGCCCTCGGCAAACGTCAGTCCCAGTGAAGCGGTATGCGGGCCTACGGCGTAGTCCGGCGCAATCGCCTTGGCCACCAGGTCGAGGTTTTGCGGGTTGACCCGCACATCCACATGCTGCCCGTAGTAGCTGAACGGCCAGCCATAGAAGGCGCCATCCTGCACCGAGGTGATGTAGTCCGGCACCAGGTCGCTGCCGATCTCGTCGCGTTCGTTCACCGCCGTCCACAGCTTGCCGCTTTGCGGTTCCCAGGCCATGCCGTTGGGGTTGCGCAGGCCCGAGGCGAAGATGCGGTGCTGGCCGCTGGCGCGGTCCACTTCCCAGATCGCCGCTCGGCCTTCTTCTGCCTGCAGGCCGTTTTCCCCGACGTTGCTGTTGGAGCCAACGCTCACATACAGCTTGCTGCCGTCCTTGCTCGCCACCACGTTTTTGGTCCAGTGGTGGTTGATGCTGCCGCCGGGGAGGTCGACGACCTTGGTGCCGGCTTCCTTGATCGTGGTTTCACCCGGCTGATAGGGAAAGCGCAGCAGCTTGTCCGAGTCCGCTACATACAGATCATTGCCCACCAGGGCCATGCCGAACGGCGAATTGAGGTCTGCCAGGAAGACCGTACGGGTCTCGGCGATGCCATCGTGGTCGGCATCGCGCAGTGATGCGGTTCGGGCTCGGCACGCCAGCGCCGGCTCGGCCCATGACCTTTTCCATCACCCAGCCACGAATGCCCTTTGAGTCATCGGGTTTGGGCGGCGCATTGGTTTCTGCCACCAGCACGTCGCCATTGGGTAGCACATACAGCCAGCGCGGGTGGTCCAGCCCTTCGGCAAACGCCGCCACCTGAGTCCCGGCAGCCGCGGTGGGTTTCGCGCCCTCAGGCCAGCCAATGGCCGGCGCGATGTTGACCGTGGGGATCAGGGTCTTGTTCGGCTCCGGGAGCTTGGGGGAAGGCCCGGTGCCGTCAGACACTTGCAAGGTCGAACTTTCACCGCAGGCGGCGAGGGCGCCTGCGCACATCATCAGTAGGGCAAGTCGGGTCTTATGCATGTTTTTCTCCTGGATACCTGTAAGGGTAGAGGCGTGCGGCGGTCCGATGGTTCAAGTGCGCAGCCGGCTTTAATTGACGCTCCACCCCCAACCCTCTACCCTTCGCGACTTGTTCCAGGTGCTCTGTGACCCATGGGTCCACCGAGTGAAACAGGGAAGCCGGTGAGCGCGCGCACTTGTACACAGTGCTGCCGCAATTCCGGCGCTGCCCCCGCAACGGTAAATGAGTCAAGACGCTGCTTTTGCCACTGTATCGCCCGGCGATATGGGAAGGCGCAGCGTTGGCCTGCCTGTCCTATGCACGCGCCACTCATGAGCCCGGAGACCGGCCTGAAACATCCAACAGCATCACGGTGGGCGATGCTTGGCTGTCTGTTTTTTCTTTTTCCTGCCCGCCGTTTTTGTCCAGCCCCAACGGAGAGCTGCCATGACCGATTCCCCCGACCGCGACGAACGCCACCTGGCGCGCATGCTGCGCAAAAAAGCCGTGATCGACGAGCGCATCGCCAATTCCCCCAACGAGTGCGGCCTGCTGCTGGTGCTGACCGGCAACGGCAAAGGCAAAAGCAGCTCCGCGTTCGGCATGCTCGCCCGCGCCATGGGCCACGGTATGCAGTGCGGCGTGGTGCAGTTCATCAAGGGGCGTAACAGCACGGGCGAAGAGCTGTTCTTCCGCCGTTTCCCCGAGCAAGTGCGGTTCCACGTCATGGGTGAAGGCTTCACCTGGGAAACCCAGGACCGCCAGCGCGACATCGCCGCCGCCGAAGCCGCGTGGGAAGTTTCCCGCGAACTGCTGCAAGACCCGTCCATCGGCCTTGTGGTCCTCGATGAACTGAACATTGCCCTCAAGCACGGCTACCTCGACCTCGACCAGGTGCTCAGCGACCTGCAAGCGCGTCCGCCGATGCAGCACGTGGTGGTCACCGGCCGTGGCGCCAAGCCTGAACTGATTGAAATGGGCGATACCGTCACCGAAATGGGCATGCTCAAACACGCATTCCAGGCCGGCATCAAGGCACAGAAGGGCGTCGAACTTTGAATCAGCCCCGTCATTGCCCGGCCGTATTGATCGCCGCACCGGCGTCCGGCCAGGGCAAAACCACCGTCACCGCTGCGCTGGCCCGTTTGCACCGCAACCTGGGGCGCAAGGTGCGCGTGTTCAAATGCGGGCCGGACTTCCTCGACCCGATGATCCACGAGCGCGCCAGCGGTGCGCCGGTGTATCAATTGGACATGTGGATGGTGGGCGAGCAGGAAAGTCGCCGCCTGTTGTGGGAAGCCGCCGGCGAGGCCGACCTGATCCTCATCGAAGGCGTCATGGGCCTGTTCGACGGCACCCCCTCCAGCGCTGACCTGGCCCGCCACTTCGGCGTGCCGGTCCTCGGCGTGATCGACGGCACCGCCATGGCCCAGACGTTTGGCGCGTTGGCCCTGGGCCTGGCGCGTTATCAGCCGGACCTGCCGTTCGCCGGCGTGCTGGCCAACCGCGTCGGCACCCTGCGCCATGCACAACTGCTCGAAGGCAGCCTCACCGAAGGCCTGCGCTGGTATGGCGCCTTGTCCCGCGAGACCGGCATCGAATTGCCGAGTCGTCACCTGGGCCTGGTGCAAGCCAGCGAACTGAACGACCTCGACGTGCGCCTCGACGCCGCCGCCCAAGCCTTGGGCAGCAGCTGCGAAGTCGCGCTGCCGCCGCCAGTGACCTTCGCCGCCCCCGCAGTGATCGCCGCCGAGCCGCTGCTCGACGGTGTGCGCATCGCCGTGGCCCGCGACGAAGCCTTCGCCTTTACCTACGGCGCCAGCCTCGACCTGTTGCGGGCGATGGGCGCCGAGCTGCACTTCTTCTCGCCGATCCATGATCGGGAATTGCCTGACGCCGACAGCCTCTATCTGCCGGGCGGCTACCCGGAATTGCATCACCAGGCGTTGTCGCAAAACACCGCGATGCTGGACGCGATCCGTGCCCATCACGCGGCCGGCAAACCGCTGCTCGCCGAGTGCGGCGGCATGTTGTACCTGCTGGATTCGCTGACTGATGTGGACGGCAATCGCGCTGAACTGCTCGGTCTGTTGCAGGGGGATGCGGTGATGCAGAAGAAATTGGCCGCCCTGGCCCTGCAAAACGTCGAGTTGCCGGAAGGCGTGCTGCGTGGGCATACCTATCACCATTCTTTAACCAGCACCGACTGCACGCCGATTGCCCGTGGCGTGAGCCCCAATGGCGGGCGGGGCGCCGAGGCGGTTTACCGACAGGGGCGGATGACGGCTTCCTACGTGCACTTTTACTTTCCGTCGAATCCGGCGGCGGTGGCGGCATTGTTTGCGCCAGACCGGGAAGGCGCTTTCGCGAGCAAGCCCGCTCCCACAGTTGACCGAGTTGAAACCCAATCCAATGTGGGAGCGGGCTTGCTCGCGAAGAGGCCATGACCGACAACGCCTTCCCCCAGGCCGACCGCGACGCCGTCTACCGCGCCATCGCCGAACGCCGCGACATGCGCCACTTCACCGGCGGCACCGTGGCCCCCGAACTGCTCCACCGCCTGCTCCAGGCCGCCCATCAGGCGCCGAGTGTCGGCCTGATGCAGCCGTGGCGTTTTATCCGCATCAGCGACCGTCAACTGCGCGTGCAAATTCAGCAACTGGTGGAAGAAGAACGCATCCGCACCGCCGAAGCGTTGGGCGAACGCTCCGACGACTTCATGAAGCTCAAGGTCGAAGGCATCCACGATTGCGCCGAAGTACTGGTGGCGGCCTTGATGGACGATCGCGAGCGCCACATCTTCGGCCGCCGCACCTTGCCGGAGATGGACATGGCCTCGTTGTCCTGCGCGATCCAGAACCTGTGGCTGGCCGCCCGCGTCGAAGGCCTGGGCATGGGCTGGGTCTCGCTGTTCGAACCCCAGGCCCTGGCCGACCTGCTGGGCTTGCCCTCCGGCGCGAAACCCCTGGCCGTGCTGTGCCTGGGGCCGGTGGCCGAGTTCTATCCGGCACCGATGTTGCAGCTCGAAGGCTGGACCGAACCACGGCCGCTGAGTGACATGTTGTACGAAAATGTGTGGGGAGTGAGTCAATGAGTGTGGCCTTGCTGTGTGTCGCCGCCGTGGCGCTGGATGCGCTGGTGGGCGAGCCCAAGCGCTGGCATCCGCTGGTGGCGTTTGGCAATTTCGCCGGGCGCATCGAGCAACGTTTCAACACCGGTGGCCGTGGCTGGCGCAGCCATGGCGTGACCGCGTGGTTTATCGCCGTGGTGCCGCTGACCTTGCTGGCCACCGCGTTGTCGTGGGCGCCGTATATCGGCTGGGTCCTGGAGATCCTCGCGCTGTACTGCGCCCTTGGCATGCGCAGCCTGGGCGAACACGTGATCCCGGTGGCCCAGGCCCTGCGCAGCGACGACCTGGACGAAGCGCGCCAACGCGTGAGTTACCTGGTGAGCCGGCAGACCAGTGAGTTGGACCGCACCGAAGTGGCCCGCGCTGCCACTGAATCGGTGCTGGAGAACGGCAGCGATGCGGTGTTCGCCGCACTGTTCTGGTTTGTGGTGGCCGGCGTGCCGGGCGTGGTGCTTTATCGCCTGAGCAACACCCTGGATGCCATGTGGGGCTATCGCAACGAACGCTTCGAGCGTTTCGGCTGGGCCGCGGCCAAGATCGACGACGTGCTCAACTATATTCCTGCGCGCCTGGTGGCACTGACCTACGCGCTGCTGGGCAAAACCCGCCTGGCGCTGAAGTGCTGGCGCACCCAGGGGCCGACCTGGGACAGTCCTAACGCCGGCCCGGTGATGGCGGCGGGGGCGGGCGCCCTGGGTGTCGAACTGGGCGGCGCGGCGATTTATCACGGCGAAGTCCACCAGCGTCCGCAGCTTGGCGAAGGCCCTGCGGCGGATGCGGATTCCATCGACCGAGGCTGGCAGCTGGTGCAGCGCGGCGTATGGTTGTGGCTGCTGATTCTCTGCGCGGGGGCGCAATTCTATGCTTGAGCACGGTGGCCGGCTGCGCAAGGCGGCGATTCAGTACGGGATTGCCGAGGCCGACTGGCTCGACCTGTCCAGCGGCCTTGCGCCGTGGCCCTGGCCGATCCCCGAGATCCCGCTGCGCGCCTGGGCACGCTTGCCCGAGACCGACGACGGCCTGGAACGCGCCGCGAGCGAGTATTACGGCGCCGCCCATGTGTTGCCGGTGCCCGGCTCCCAAGCGGCGATCCAGTTGCTGCCGCGCCTGCGCCGGGCAGGCAGGGTCGGCGTGCTGTCGCCGTGCTACGCCGAGCACGCCGAAGCCTGGCGCCGCGCCGGTTACGTGGTGCGCGAAGTGCTGGAGCAGGAAGTCGATTTCTTCCTCGACGGCCTCGACGTGCTGGTGGTGGTCAACCCGAACAACCCCACCGGCCTCAGCCTGACCCCGGAACGCCTGCTGGATTGGCATGCGCGCCTGGCGCAACGCGGCGGTTGGCTGGTGGTGGATGAAGCGTTCATGGACATCACCCCGCACCTGAGCCTGGCCAGCCAGGCCCACCAGGTCGGGCTGATCGTGTTGCGCTCGTTCGGCAAATTCTTCGGCCTCGCCGGGGTGCGCCTGGGGTTTGTGCTGGCCGAGCGCAAGTTGCTCAAGCTGCTCGCCGAACAGGTCGGGCCGTGGGCGGTCAGCGGGCCAACCCGTGTGCTGGGCCAGGAATGCCTGCTTGATGTGGCCGGGCATACGCGCCAGCGCAAGCGCTGCGTCGACGCCGGCGAGCGTTTGTTTGGCGTGCTTGAGCGCCACGGCTTGCAACCCCAGGGCGGTTGCGCCTTGTTCCAATGGCTGATTACCCCGCACGCCGAGCGCCTGCACGAATTCATGGCCCAGCGCGGCATCCTGCTGCGCCTGTTTGTGCATGACAGCAGCCTGCGCTTTGGCCTGCCCGACACCGAGGCCGACTGGCAGCGCCTCGACGCGGCACTGACCGCCTACAAGGACGCCTCATGAGTACGCTGATGGTGCAAGGCACCACCTCCGATGCCGGCAAAAGCACGCTGGTGACTGCACTGTGTCGCTGGTTGATCCGCCAGGGCGTGGCCGTGGCGCCGTTCAAGCCGCAGAACATGGCCCTCAACAGTGCCGTGACCGCCGAAGGCGGCGAGATCGGCCGCGCCCAGGCCGTGCAGGCCCAGGCCGCCAACCTGGCGCCGCACACCGACATGAACCCGGTGCTGCTCAAGCCCAACAGCGACACCGGTTCCCAGGTGATTATCCACGGCCGCGCCGTGACCAGCATGAACGCCGTGGCCTATCACGACTACAAAGCCATCGCCATGCAAGCGGTACTGGCCTCCCATGCGCGATTGAGCCAAGCCTATCCGGTGGTGATGGTGGAGGGCGCGGGCTCCCCGGCGGAGATCAACCTGCGCGCCAATGACATCGCCAACATGGGCTTTGCCGAAGCGGTGGATTGCCCGGTGCTGCTGATCGCCGATATCAATCGCGGCGGCGTGTTTGCCCATCTGGTCGGCACCCTCGAATTGCTGTCGCCGACTGAGCAGGCGCGGGTCAAAGGTTTCATCATCAACCGTTTTCGTGGCGATATCGCGCTGCTGCAACCGGGCCTGGATTGGCTGGAGGCGCGCACCGGCAAACCGGTGGTGGGCGTGTTGCCCTACGTGATGGACCTGCACCTGGAAGCCGAAGACGGCCTCGACCGACGCCAGATCGACAAGGCCGCCCAGGTGCTCAAAGTGGTGGTGCCGGTGTTGCCGCGCATCAGTAACCACACGGATTTCGACCCGCTGCGCCTGCATCCCCAGGTGGATTTGCAGTTTGTCGGCCCCGGCCAGCCGATTCCGCCGGCCGACCTGATGATCCTGCCCGGCTCGAAAAGCGTGCGCAGCGACCTCGCCTATCTGCGCGCCAATGGCTGGGACAGCGCCGTGGCGCGGCACTTGCGCTACGGTGGCAAGGTGCTGGGGATTTGTGGTGGTTTGCAGATGCTGGGCGAACAGGTGCACGACCCGCTCGGCCTGGAAGGGCCCGCAGGCTCCAGTGATGGCCTGGGGTTGCTGGCGTTCAGCACGACGCTGGAGGAGGAGAAGCAACTGCGCAATGTGCGTGGGCGCTTGCTGCTGGAAGATGCTGAGGTCAGTGGGTATGAGATCCATGCGGGCGTGACGTCTGGCAGTGCGCTGGCAAACGCCGCCGTCATGTTGGATGACGGTCGCAGCGACGGCGCACAGAGTGCGGACGGACAAATCCTCGGCACCTACCTGCATGGCTTGTTCGAGACGCCGGCAGCGTGCAGCGCCTTGCTGCGCTGGGCGGGGTTGCAGGACGTGCAGGAGGTGGATTACCACGCGCTGCGCGAACGAGATATCGAACGCTTGGCGGACTTGGTGGAGAACCATCTGGATACCGAATTGCTGCGCAAGCTGTGTGGGGTTTGACTGATGCACCGCAATCCAAATGTGGGAGCGGGCTTGCTCGCGAATGCTCTACCCCAGCCACACATAAGTTGACT
>NZ_JANLGL010000142.1:0-15427 GCF_024655625.1 Pseudomonas sp. 18.1.10 | reverse complement strand
CAACAGATTCATGGGCTGATCCACCGCATTCGCGAGCAAGCCCGCTCCCACATTTGATTGGGTTTGCAATCCCAAGGCGCAGGAAATAGCAGCCAGCCCTATGGTAGGTGCCCCCCCAGCGTTTCACAGCTACAATGCCCGCCTCAACCGTGACAAGCCTGACTAAAAAAACTATGTCCTTGCCCAAGCATCACCTTGAATTGCTCAGCCCTGCCCGCGATGTGGCCATCGCGCGCGAGGCGATCCTGCATGGCGCCGACGCCATCTACATCGGCGGCCCAAGCTTCGGCGCCCGCCACAATGCGTGCAACGACGTGAGCGACATCGCCTCGCTGGTGGAATTCGCCCGCCGTTACCACGCCCGCGTGTTCACCACGATCAACACGATTTTGCATGACAACGAACTGGAACCCGCGCGCAAGCTGATCCATCAGCTCTACGACGCCGGCGTCGATGCGTTGATCGTGCAAGACCTGGGCGTGATGGAGCTGGATATCCCGCCCATCGAACTGCACGCCAGCACCCAGACCGACATCCGCACCCTGGGCCGCGCGAAGTTTCTCGACCAGGCCGGTTTCTCGCAGCTGGTATTGGCCCGTGAGCTGAACCTGCAAGAAATCCGCGCCATCGCCGACGAAACCGATGCCGCCATCGAGTTCTTTATCCACGGCGCCTTGTGCGTGGCGTTCTCCGGGCAGTGCAATATCTCCCACGCGCAGAACGGCCGCAGCGCCAACCGTGGCGATTGCTCCCAGGCCTGCCGCCTGCCGTACACCTTGAAAGATGACCAGGGCCGCGTCGTGGCCTTTGAAAAGCACCTGTTGTCGATGAAAGACAACAACCAGAGCGCCAACATTCGCGCGCTGGTCGAGGCCGGCGTGCGTTCGTTCAAGATCGAAGGCCGCTACAAGGACATGGGCTATGTGAAGAACATCACGTCCTACTACCGCCAGCGCCTCGACGACGTCCTCGAAGACCGCCCGGACCTGGCCCGCGCCTCCAGCGGCCGCACCGTGCACTTCTTCCTGCCCGACCCGGAAAAAACCTTCCACCGGGGCAGCACCGACTATTTCGTCACCGACCGCAAGGTCGATATCGGCGCCTTCGACACCCCGACCTTCACCGGCCTGCCGGTGGGTGTGGTGGAAAAAGCCGGCAAGCGCGACTTGCAGGTGGTCACCCATGAGCCGCTGTCCAATGGCGACGGCCTCAATGTGCTGGTCAAACGCGAAGTCGTGGGTTTCCGCGCCAACATCGCCGAGCCCAAGGGCGAGTTCGAAGAAGACGGCGAGAAGCGCTACCGCTACCGCGTCGAGCCGAACGAAATGCCGGCCGGCCTACACCAGTTGCGCCCGAACCATCCGCTGAACCGCAACCTCGACCACAACTGGCAACAGGCGCTGCTCAAGACTTCGTCCGAGCGCCGTATCGGCCTGACCTGGGCCGCGCGCCTGCGTGAA
This sequence comes from Pseudomonas sp. 18.1.10, assembly GCF_024655625.1. Lineage (NCBI taxonomy): Bacteria > Pseudomonadati > Pseudomonadota > Gammaproteobacteria > Pseudomonadales > Pseudomonadaceae > Pseudomonas > Pseudomonas sp. 18.1.10. The sequence goes on along the minus strand of NZ_JANLGL010000142.1, from coordinate 13,967 downwards.
GAACAGCTGGAAGTCACCGCCACCAGCGAAGAAGGCATCAGCGCCAGCGTCACCCTGCCCGGCCCGTTCGGCGTGGCCAACAAGCCGGAACAGGCGCTCGACACCCTGCGCGACCTGCTCGGCCAACTGGGCACCACCGAATACCACGCCACCGACATCCTGCTGGATGCGCCGCAGGCGTTCTTCATCCCCAACTCGCAGCTCAAGGCCTTGCGCCGCGAAGTGATTGAAGCACTGACCGCCGCCCGTGTGGCCGCGCACCCGCGTGGTGGACGTAAAGCCGAAACCACGCCGCCGCCGGTGTATCCGGAAGCGCACCTGTCGTTCCTGGCCAACGTCTACAACCAGAAGGCCCGTGACTTCTACCACCGCCACGGCGTGAAGCTGATCGACGCCGCCTTCGAAGCCCACGAAGAAACCGGCGAAGTGCCGGTGATGATTACCAAGCACTGCCTGCGCTTCTCGTTCAACCTGTGCCCGAAACAGGCCAAGGGTGTCACGGGCGTGAAGACCAAGGTTGCGCCGATGCAGTTGATCCATGGTGATGAAGTGCTGACCCTGAAGTTCGACTGCAAACCCTGCGAAATGCACGTGGTGGGCAAGATCAAGGGGCATATCCTTGGCCTGCCGCAACCGGGTAGCGCCGTGGAGCACTTCAACCCGGAAAACATTATTTTCCAGGGTACGCACTAGCCCTCTGGGAGCGGGGCCACCACCAGCCCCGCTGCAACCCTGCCGCGGCCAGTAGAATCGCCATCACTCCCAGCCATTGTTGCCAGCCCAGGCGATGCCCGAAGGCGATCCAATCGACGAAGATCGCCGCGATCGGGTAGATAAATGACAAGGCGCCGGTCAAGGCGGTCGGCAGTTTCTGGATCGCACCGTACAGCAACACATACATCACCCCGGTGTGCACCACGCCCAGGGTCACCAGCGCCGCCCAGGCAGTGGGCGCCACAGGCACGCTGCCCCACGGCATCAGCGGCGCCAGCAACACGGCACCGGTGGTCACCTGGATCAGCGCCATCAGATGGGGCGGTACGTCCTTCAAGCGCTTGATAATCAGCGCGGCAATCGCGTACAGCAACGCTGCACCCAACGCCAACGCGATCCCCGCCAGGTAATCCCCACCGCTCTGCTGGGCGCCATGGGCGGTCACAATCGCCAGCATCCCGAGAAACGCCACGCTCAACCACGTGAGTTTCTGCACGGTGATCTTTTCGCCGAGAAACACCGCCGCCAGCATCACCAACATGAACGGCTGCACGTTGTACACCGCCGTGCTGATGGCGATGGACGCGTGGGAATAGGATTCGAACAGCAGCAACCAATTGCCGACAATCGCCACGCCGCTGAGTATGGCCAAACCGAGCCTGGCCCACGTCAGCAGGTCCAACCGCAGATAACCCAACAAGGCACACACCAGCAGCAGGCTCAGCCCGCCGATCACGCAGCGCCAGAACACCACTTCGATCACCGACACGCCTGACACCAGCACAAACCAGCCGATGGTCCCCGAAATCAGCATGGCGGCGACCATTTCCCACGAACCGCGACGGATGGATGTATCCACGATTGATGCTCCTCAAGTGAGGCTCAATTATGGCAATCTGCTGGGCAGCGCCTCCAGCGACTAAAAAAGGCCAGAACCCCGAATCACCTTTTCTTATTAGGCAAATTCCATGATCGACAGCATCGACCAGCAACTGATCGCCGCCTTGATGGACGATTCGCGCCTGTCCCTCAAGGCCCTGGCAGGCATTACCGGGCTGTCGTCGCCCAGCGTCGGCGAACGCCTGCGCCGCCTCGAAGAGCGCAGCGTGCTGACCCACTACACGGTGGACATCGACGCCAAGCACTTCGGTTACCTGCTGCAAGCCATCGTGCGCATCCGCCCGTTGCCGGGGAAGTTGCAGGAGGTTGAGCGGCAGATCCAGGCGATTCCCGAGTTCACCGAGTGCGACAAGGTCACCGGTGACGATTGTTTTATTGCGCGCCTGCATGTGCGCACCATGGAGCAACTGGACACCCTGCTCGACCGGCTCAACGTATATGCCGAGACCAACACGGCCATCGTCAAGAAAACCCCGGTCAAGCGGCGCTTGCCACCGTTGGGTGGAGGGGATTGAGGATCGAGGTGAGCCCATCGCAGGCAAGCCAGCTCCCATAGTTGATCGGGTTCACACGGTCAAAATGTGGGAGCTGGCTTGTCGGATCGCCGCACCGCTGCGATAGCGGCAGCGAGGCTTGCGCGCGAAATTCTATCCAATTGAGGGTTTATCACTGAAACCAAGACATCAAAACGCCACAATCTCTGCTACTGTCAGAAGACCTCATCTCCTCCTCGTCGCTTCATCGCGATCTTCTGTGAGCATGCTCTGCGCCCTCGTCGACTGACGATGGCGGGCCTGAACCTCATGGAACGACCCCACGATGGACACACCGTTACCCGGCCCCGCGCAATCACGCGCCGAAAAGATCGTCGAGTTCAAACGCCAGAAAACCCTGCTCAAGGCCGGCGCCCTGCAGGATGCAATCTTCAACAGCGCCTACTTTTCCAGCATCGCCACCGACGAAAAAGGGGTGATCCAGATCTTCAACGTCGGCGCCGAACGCATGCTCGGCTATGCCGCCGCCGATGTCGTCAACCGCATCACCCCGGCCGATATCTCCGACCCCGTCGAGTTGATTACCCGCGCCGCCGCCCTCAGCCAGGAACTCGACACGCCGATCACGCCGGGCTTTGAAGCCTTGGTGTTCAAGGCGTCCCGGGGCATCGAGGACATCTACGAGCTGACCTATATCCGCCAGGACGGCAGTCGCCTGTCCGCCATGGTCTCGGTGACCGCCCTGCGCAACCGCCATGACACCATCATCGGCTACCTGTTGATCGGCACCGACAACACCGCACGCAAGCAGGAAGAAGCCGAGCGCAAAGGCTTTGAACGCGCCCTGGAAGAAAAGAACCTGGAGCTGGAACACGCCAGCCACATGAAGTCCGAGTTCCTCGCCACCATGTCCCATGAACTGCGCACGCCGTTGAATGCGGTGATCGGTTTTTCCGAAGCGCTCAAGGATGGGCTGGTGGGTGACATGACCGAGACCCAGCGCGAATACATCGGCGATATTTTCACCAGCGGCCAGCACCTGCTGTCGTTAATCAACGACATTCTCGACCTGTCCAAGGTCGAAGCCGGGATGATGGAGCTGGAACTGGAAGCGGCAGAATTGCCGGGGTTGCTGGCCAACAGTTTGCTGATCGTGCGTGAAAAGGCTGCGTTGCAACAGATCCAACTGAAGCTGGACAGTCCGGATGACTTCGGCACCCTGGCGCTGGACCTGCGCAAGACCAAGCAGATCATCTACAACCTGCTGGCCAATGCGGTGAAGTTCAGCGAGCACGGCAGTTGCGTGACCCTGGCGGTGCGCGAGGTCAAGGCCGACCAGGTCGGCACGATCCCCGGGGATTGGCCGGTGCGTGGCTTTGACGTGCCGCCCGGCGCGCATCAGGCGTTTTTGCAGTTCAGCGTCAGCGACACCGGCCTGGGCATCGCGCAAGACGACATGGGCAAGCTGTTCAAGGCCTTCAGCCAGATCGACAGCAGCCTGGCGCGCAAATTCGAAGGCACCGGCCTGGGGCTGGCGATGGTCAAGCAGCTGGCCGACCTGCATGGCGGCAGCGTTGCCGTGGCCAGCCGCGAAGGCCTGGGCGCGCGGTTTGTGGTGTGGCTGCCGTTGCGCCGGGCCGCCAGCCTGGAGGGCCCATGGCCGATATCCTGATCGTCGAAGACAACGAAGCCAATATGCGCCTGGCGCGCCTGCTGCTGACCAATGCCGGGCACAGCGTGCGCTGGGCCGCCGATGCGGAAAGCGGCCTGACCCTGGCCCGCGAACACCAACCCGCGTTGATCCTGATGGACATCCAGCTGCCGGGCATGGATGGCCTGGCCGCCACCGCCCTGCTCAAGCACGACCCGCTCACCGCGCACATCCCGGTGATCGCCCTGACCGCCATGGCGATGAAGGAAGACCGCGAAAAAACCCGTCTGGCCGGCTGCGACGCCTATGTGATCAAGCCCTTGCGCTACAAGGAGCTGTATCAGGTGATCGACGGGCTGCTTAACCAACCCCCACTCAGATGAGTCCCCACTATGGCTACGCTGCTGATCGTCGATGATGAACCCCAGGTGCGCAAGCTGTTGGAAACGCTGTTGCAGTACGAGGGCTACCACACCCTCAGCGTTGGCTCCGGCGAGGAAGCCCTGGCCCTGGTGGCAGAGCAGGCACCTGACCTGATCCTGCTGGACATCATGATGCCCGGCATGGACGGTTTTGAAGTGGCCAACCAACTCAAGGGCAACCCGGCCACGGCGAATATCCCGATCATCATGCTCTCGGCGTTGAGCGAACCGAGTGCGCGCCTCAGCGGCCTGCAAACCGGGGCCGAAGAGTTCATCAGCAAACCGGTGGAGCGCGTCGAGTTGTGGCTGCGGGTGCGCAACCTGCTGCGCCTGAAAACTTACGGCGACCAATTGAAAAGCCACAGCCTGATGCTCGAACAGCAACTGCGCGAGCGCGGCACTGAAACCGCGACGATGAACGTCCACGACCTGGCGCGCCTGGACTTGCAAAACGCCCTGCGCCAGGCCGTCAAGGCCAACGAATTCAGCCTGCACTATCAACCCAAGCTGGACCTCGGCAGCGGCCAGGTAGCGGGCCTGGAGGCCTTGCTTCGCTGGGACCGCCCAGGTTATGGCGAAGTGTCGCCGGCGGTGTTTGTGCCGATCCTGGAGAGCCTGGGACTGATAATCACGGTGGGACGCTGGGTGATCGACCAGGTCTGCCGGCAGATCGCGATCTGGCAAGGCAGCGCCGTCGGGGCGCTTGAAGTGTCGGTGAACGTGTCCGGCCATCAGTTGATGGAAGGCGACCTGATCTCGGATATTGCCCGAATACTTGCCGACACTGGGGTTGCGCCGCAGTGGCTCGAAGTGGAACTGACCGAAAGCTCACTGATGGAAAACACCCAGCACACCATCAGCAGCCTGCAACGCCTGCGCGACATGGGCGTGAAGATCGCCATCGACGACTTCGGCACCGGCTATTCCAGCTTGGCGTACCTGCGCCGCTTTCCGTTGGACACGTTGAAGATCGACATCGCGTTTATTCGTGAAGTCACCAGCAACCCGCAGGACGCCGCCATCGCCCGCACCATCATCGAACTGGCCCACAGCCTGAACCTGCGCGCCGTCGCCGAGGGCGTGGAAACAGCCGCGCAACTGGCGTTCTTGAAGGAGGCCGGCTGCGATCAGATACAGGGCTATCTGTTCAGTCCGCCGCTGCCGGTGGCGGCGCTGGCGCAATGGTTTGTAGGAAAACGCGGTGCCTGACTGGCCGTGCCGGCTCACGCTCCACCGTTGATCGGGGCGCTTCGAATCGGCACGGAGATGAGCAGCAACGAAAAACACACCCTTGGTCGGAATCATCCATCGCGCATGTGACACCCAGATTTATCCGAGAGGCGCCAATGCCTCGGCGATCAACCTGCCCATCACATGACGAGTGACTTCACGATGATCCATTCAAGCAATGCGGCCTTGCGTCTCCCAATCCCTACCGACAAGCTTCAGCTATACGCCGCACCGCAGCGGCGTGCGGCTGACAGGTCACACCAGACCGACCCCACGCACGTGCCCATCCCGGCCAATTCGGCCTTCCTGCACTGGTGGAGCCAATTGGGGCAGGCGTTTCAGTCCCCTGACGTTCAGCAACTGATACAAGACCGAGGCATAAACCCCCACTCGATAAAAATCAGTCCAGCCTCAGGCCAGATCACGTTCACCGTTGAAGCAGGGCCTGGACAACAGGTTCATACCTTGGGCCTCGACGACCCGGGTTGGGCAGCCGTCAGCGGCCCGATCCTGGATGCCGCCCGCATCATCGTGCCTGACAGCCCGTCCATAACGTTTTCCCCGCCGTTGTCAGCCACTGCCAATACCGCGCCGTTCAAATTGATGGACCATTTTTATAGAACCTCGCCATTCTTTTCGCCGTCGCACAACAACCACAGTGAGGAACGGTTGGCGGAACACCGGGCGAAACTGGCCGATATCCGCAATCGCTACCAGGCGGCCTTCGATGTGCAGCACCTGGCAAACTCTGTCAGGGAAGGCACCCAGAGCGAAGCTGACATACCCAGCGAGTTGAATGCCCGCGTGGTCTATGTCGACAGCTCAGGGACTTACACACCGGCGAACGCCGGCAATCACAACAGCGTGAGTTTGAAGCAATTCATTGCGGACCAGGGCTGGCACATCCCCACCACCCTCGATCAATTGGACAATCTCGTCAGCGCATTGCTGACGCCTGCCCCCAAGGCACATGTCCACGGCAACTACGGCGGCGCGCGCGCATGGCCTGTGCCGCTGGATGCCGTGAGTACGCAACAATTGAGCAGCGCTATCCAGCAGGGAAAGATCGGCGAGATCGACCTGCGTCCGTCCACAAGCGTGTTGGCTTACTTGCTCGATGGCGCACAAGTGCCGCCGTTACACACCACTGATCCTCGGCGCCTGATCGATAGCTTGATCGCGTCCCCCAAGGGCCAGGCATTAGGCCAGGCCATCCAGGCGCAATTCGAGGCGCGTTCGATCAAAGGCAGTGTCAACGACTGGTTGCTGGCTGCCCTGACCCTGGACCCGTCCGCCCCGGCAGAAGCTGGCGCGGGAACCGGGCCAACCGTCATCGCCGGTTACACGTTGTTATCCGCCCAGAATGGGGGCAAGAGCGCTGCGACGGTATTGAGCGAATTCACGGCCGAGCTGGCCAAGGCGGGCTCGCCAGAGCTGGCCGCGATTCAAGCCACGCTGATGTTGGCCAGCCGAGCACCGGCGTTTCTGGTCAAGGACATTCCGCAGGATCTGGCCGTGGGCACCCACAGTTGGGTCAGCTTCACCACCGCTGTCGCCCGTATCGAAGCGCTCGCCCCGGGGGCCACCGCGACAATGACCTATGCCCAAGTGATGCTCCAGGCGAGCATCGCCCCCATCACCGACGAAGAGCAACGCACGGAGTTTGTCGCCCAGCGCACAGCGCTCAAGGAGTGGGCCGTAGCCAATGGCATGCCGTATCCGACCACCAACGCCGAATTGACACGGGTGCACGAGGCCTTTTCAGCACAAGTCAACGAACTCCAGAAGGCTTCCCTGGCCTCCACGACAAAGATGCCGACCGCCAAGGACATGGCACTGGAACAGTTGAAGAAGGCGCTGCCGAACTTGGAACCAAAGCTCCTCGAAGAAAAATGCATCAGCGTGCAACCCGCCAACCGATATTTTCCGGGGCCCTATTCGATACTGGATTTGTACATTTACGGATGGGGTAATACGAAGGCGCCTGATTCCGCGGACAACTTGGGGGAAACAGGCAGAAGCCTGATGCGACATTTCTCATTTGGCGTGGTGGACTTACCCGATGACGGCCGGCCGGGTGCGTGGGTTTCGTCTTCGGCGGCAGTGGACATCAACGCCGTCATGCAAAAGCTTGAACAGTTGCCACGGTTGTCCGACGCATTCGATACGGCGTTTTCGGCTTATTCCGCGGCGATCCAGACAGCCACTGCCGCGCACATCAAACTCATGGTATCGAAGCTGCCCTTGGCGGACCGTCAGAACTTCGAGTTCGGGAAAATCACCATCGCCAAGGAAGTCCACTATGAATGGGGCGGCGTCACCGTCAGTGAGCGCAACAAAACCACCGAAGGTTGCCTGCAAATCAAGATCGAGCGCGATGGCCAGCTCCACAACTATCAACTGGACCGCCTGAGCGGAACCATCACCCACCGTCCAGACCTGGGCGATTTCATGACCGGGCAGCCGTATTACAAGGAATCGCGGCCCTTTAACGAATTCAAGGTGGTCACCCCCAAGGGCGAATACCCGGCCGGGCTGGCCGACGAGGCCAAAGACGCGACCGGTATCCCTGACAGTTTCACCAGCGCGAGAACCGCCTACCTTGCCGACGCTGTCCTCGAAGACATGGATCTGCCCGGGGTGAAAAGATCGGCCAAGGGGCAAACCACCTTTGATACCGAGGTACCCACCCATGAAAAGGTGGGGGAATTCGCCCTCAACCTCATTCCATTCAGGTCGGCGATCGTCAACTTCCAAAAGGGCAACCTTGCCCAGGGGCTGGGGGATTTGTCGTGGGATATCTTCGGCTTCCTCGTCGGCTTCGGCGCGGGGGTCAAAGGCGCGAAAGCATTGGCCAGCGGGGCATCCGCACTGGCCAAGCTCGGAAATACCCTCAAGATCGTCGGACGCGCCGCAGTGGGTGCGCTCAACCCGGTGGGCGGGGTCGATGATCTGGCGCGTGGCGTGGTAAGTGGCACGGCCCGCGTAATCAAGGCGGGGTACAGGGGCGTCAGGCATCTGAGGACCTACCGCAACGTCGACCTGATGAAGTTGGCCAAAAGGCCGGACATCGCCGAAGGCACCTACAAGACCCTCAACAGCACCGTTGAAAGCAAAGCCCTGGGCAAATTCGACGAGGCGGCAGGCAAGTGGTACGCCGTAGATCCACGTACCCAGCAAACCTATGGCAAACCGCTGGACGACTTCGTCGCCGACGCCCCGGGCGCCGCCACGTCCGACAGCTTGCAAGCGATCGGCAGCGCGGATGGAGTGGCAAGCGCCAGCCGGCAACACGGCCTGGCGGCCAGTGGAAAGTTCAAGGATGGGCAAGAAGCGGTCGAAGACACCGCGGTCATGTTCCAGGGCCATTGGCACCGCTACGACCCCATCAAGAAACAACCCTTCGGCTCGCCCCTGAAAGACTTCACGCCCAGCCGGATTGCCGTCGGCGGTGAGGTCAGGCCCCTGGACACGACACTACAGGGATATGAAGCCAAGTACATTGCACCGGATGAACTCGCGACCAAGGGTTTGCAAGGCAATGTGTATGTGGGCGGCAGCCAGAAGGAATATGTGAGGATCGACGGCCTGCTGTATGAGTCCCGGCTCAAGGACGGCCAGCGCATCATCCGACACCCCAAGGGCACCGGCCCCGATATTCCCGTCCGGGATCTGGGGGCTTCGGGATGGGAGCCCTCAAGCCGTTCCGCACGTTTGCTCGGTGGCGCAAGCGACGCCACTTCGCCCTGGAAACTGACGGACAGCACCTATGTGGTGCCGATGGACGACATCAAGGCGGTGGAAAACTCGACGACGCCGTTCAGGCTGAACTACTTGGGCGTGGATCATGACGTCATCTTCGACAGTGCGGCGGGGGCCTGGAAAGAGGCCAATCTTGTCACCGGGGTCGATTCGTTCAATCACCAATACTTCTGGCGAACCGACAAAGGCAAATGGGCGCGAGGGCCGTACAGCGATTTCCTGAAAGCCAAAAAAACGGACGCGCATCATTTTGCGTTTGTTGATGTCACGCCCGCGTCGGCGTTGAAAATCCCCAGCGATGCCAAGCCGATTCCCAAGAACATTCACTATTTTTGGGCGGGCCAGGACATACCCACCAACCTGGTGGACAACATCGCCAACAATGCTGCCAAGACTCCCGGCTACACCTCCATCCTGCACGTGGATGCCGACACCCCGGCGATTTATCAACAGATGAAACAGACACTGGAAACCAAAATCCCCGGCCTGGAGGTGAGGAACCTTCAAGTAGATGATGTCTTCAAGCAGCTGAAAAGCGACGGTATGTACGATTACTTTCGACAAGGGCAAGGGAAGAACCTGGCCGCCGCCTCGGACGTTTCGAGGTACCCGATCACCAATAAATACGGGGGGTTCTATCTCGATACCGATGATGTCATCCAGGCAACGGTCGGCGGCGGCGCAGTGAATGCGGGCTCCCGTGACGTGCTGCTCGGCAGGCCGGTTGGCCATAACCTCAGCGATTACAAGTTCTTCTACAACACCAGTAATTTCGGCACCCAGGCAAACAACCCGGTCATCAACGACATGATCACCGAGATGAAACAGCGCTTCGCGGCCAACAAAGCCTATTTCACGGCGAACCGCCCCACTATGACCAAGAACACCAACGGTGTCGTGCAGTACACACCTGAGTTCAAGACCTACGAACGCAAGATTTTTGAAACGGTCGGCCCCACGTTGTTCAACGACAACCTCAAGCTCAAGCGGCCGGACATGTACACCTTGGGCTTTGACGGGCAAGCCAAGGAGTACAAGGTGGTCGGTTCAAAACTGGTACCCCACGGCCCGATCATCAACATTGAAAACGATGTTCGCCAGTCCTATCTGCGCATCGGCATCGCCCCACCTGACAGACTGGATAAACAGCTGAAAACACTGAAGGAGCATTACTTACCGCTTCAGCACCAGTTCAACGTCAAGGTTGGCGCCGAGCACTCCTGGATGCATACCTGATCCCGGCGGCCGTCCTTTAGCGGCACTTCGGCGTCATCCATCAACGATCCCGGGTCTTCATTGCCGGGGTCGTTGAGATCTTCTTCAAGCGCCTCTTCGTGCTCTTCTGACATGACCTTCTCCTCGGTAGGCTTTCGCGAAAGCGCTCAAGCCCCAGGGTTGTCCACCTGAATGTAAAACGCGTATGCCCCCAGCAACAGCCAGAACACCATGAATAGCCAAGGCGCACGCATAGAGAATAGCAGCGACTTGCGATAGCCCTTATGGGACGACTCGGTCTCGCAGAACAGCGGCGAATCGTCATACGCCAGGCCCATCACCGGTTCACTGCGCAGCAATTCGCTTTGTTTGTAGTGCCAGTGATCGATGATCTCGTAGGCCGCACGAATCCCCGGCCAGGCGTTCAGCGAGCTGAGGATGCCGAGCAACACCAGGAACACCGGCACCACCAGGGTGAACAGCTTGCCCCACTCCGGGTTGAGGTTGCCCATGCCCGAGACAAAGGCGATGACCAGGAAGGATTGCGCCGTGAGGTAGGCGTCGGTGCGGTTGGCCAGGATGGTGGTTTCGTATTGGATCTCGCGTCGGTAGAAGTCCAGGCGGTCCTTGGGCGAGCCGAAGATCTTGGCATTGTGTTCGCTGTGGTCGGTCAGGGCCGTTTCCGGGGAATGCGGCGAGATGATTCTGGGCACGGCGGTGCTCCAAGAAGATTCGAGAGACGTTAGAAGAACGGGCGGGATGTGAAGTTCAGTTTTGTTCACGCACCAATTTGAAGCGAAGCGCGCCCCCAACTGTGGCGAGAGAGCTTGCTCCCGCTGGAGTGCGCAGCGCTCCCAAGCTTTTGGGGCCGCTGCGCAGCCCAGCGGGAGCAAGCTCCCTCGCCACAACAAGCGCCCTCTACACAACAAGCCCACTCACCGCAGGTTTCGGCACAGGCATTGCTTTAGTCCTTCAACACTGCCCGCACACAGGAGCATCCGTTACCCCCCGACCCAGAGCCGACCCCATAAGAAAGTAAGGACCAGGCCCAGTGGCACCCTTAGCCACGGGCTCATAAAAACAGGCGTTTTTCAAAGCGGCAGTGCCACCCAAGCGTCCCTCGGCACTGACAAGGTACTGGAATGGCTCGATCTTTCTTCGATGAAATGAATGACGCAAACGGCGTGTGCCGTGCGCACTATCAGGAATTCTCCCGCTGGTTGGCCAACACGCCACCGGAACTGCTGGCCCAGCGACGCCGCGAAGCCGACTTGCTGTTTCACCGCGCCGGGATCACCTTCACCCTCTATGGCGACGAGCAGGACACCGAGCGCCTGATCCCCTTCGACATCATCCCCCGCAGCATCCCCGCCAGTGAGTGGAGCGTGATCGAACGCGGCTGCATCCAGCGCGTCACCGCCTTGAACATGTTCCTCGCCGACATCTACCACGACAGGCGCATCATCAAGGCCGGGATCATTCCCGCCGACCAGGTGCTGGGCAACGAGGGTTACCAGAAGGCCATGGTCGGCCTCGACCTGCACCGTGACCTCTACGCCCATATCTCAGGCGTGGACCTGGTGCGCGACGGCGACGGCACCTACTACGTGCTCGAAGACAACCTGCGCACCCCCAGCGGCGTGAGCTACATGCTCGAAGACCGCAAGATGATGATGCGCCTGTTCCCGGAAGTGTTTGCCAAGCAGCGCATCGCGCCGGTGGACCACTACCCCAACCTGCTGCTCAAGACCCTGAAAAGCTCAAGCCGCCTGGACAACCCCAACGTCGTGGTGCTCACCCCTGGCCGCTTCAACAGCGCGTTTTTTGAACACGCGTTTTTGGCCCGGGAAATGGGCGTGGAGCTGGTGGAAGGCGCCGACCTGTTCGTGCACGACCTCAAGGTGTTCATGCGCACCACCGACGGCCCCAAGGCCGTGGACGTGATCTACCGGCGCATCGACGACGCGTTCCTCGACCCGCAGGCGTTCAACCCCGAATCGATGCTCGGCGTGCCCGGCCTGATCGCCGCCTACTGCGCGGGTAACGTGGTGCTGGCCAATGCCATCGGCACCGGCGTGGCCGATGACAAGTCGATCTACCCCTACGTGCCGGAGATGATCCGCTTCTACCTCGACGAAGAGCCGGTGTTGCAGAACGTGCCGACCTTCCAGTGCCGCAAACCCGATGAACTGTCCCACGTGCTGGCGCACCTGCCGGAACTGGTGGTCAAGGAAACCCAGGGCTCCGGCGGCTACGGCATGCTGGTGGGCCCAGCGTCCACGGCCGCCGAAATCGAGGACTTCCGCCAACGCATCAAGGCCCGTCCCCACGCGTATATCGCTCAACCCACGTTGAGCCTGTCCACCTGCCCGACCTTTGTCGAAAACGGCATCGCCCCCCGGCACATCGACCTGCGGCCGTTCGTACTGTCGGGCAAGGAAACCCGCCTGGTGCCCGGTGGCCTCACGCGCGTGGCCTTGCGTGAAGGCTCGCTGATCGTCAACTCGTCGCAAGGCGGCGGAACCAAGGACACCTGGGTGGTGGAGGGCTGATTATGTTGAGTAGAACCGCCGCAGATCTGTACTGGATGTCCCGTTACCTGGAGCGCGCCGAGAACCTCGCACGTATGCTGGAAGTCAGCTATTCGCTGTCGCTGATGCCCCAATCCGGGCGCAGCGATGGCCTGGATGAACTGGCGATGTCGTTGCTCAGCAGCGGTACCCTCGACAGCTACCTGGAACGCCACAAGGAACTGGACGCCGAACGTATGTTGCACTTCTTCGCCCTCGACGAAGAAAACCCCGCGAGCATCTACAACTGCCTGCGCGCCGCGCGCGGCAATGCCCATGCGGTACGCGGGCGCATCACCGCCGATATGTGGGAAAACCTCAACGCCACCTGGCTGGAAATGCGCAGCATCGCCGCCGGCGGCCTGGCGCGGCATGGCATCAGCCACTTCTGTGATTGGGTCAAGCAACGCTCGCACCTGTTCCGTGGCGCCACCTCGGGGACGATCATGCGCAACGACGCCTACCGGTTTATCCGCCTGGGCACCTTTGTCGAGCGCGCCGACAACACCTTGCGCCTGCTGGATGCGCGCTACGAGATGTTTGGCGAAGAGTCCGAGGAAGTCAGCGACCTCTCGGCACGCGGCTACTACCAGTGGAGCGCCCTGCTCCGCGCGTTGTCGTCGTTCGAGGCGTATACCGAGCTGTACCCGAATGCGCTGAACGCGCGCTCGGTTTCCGAACTGCTGTTGTTGCGCAGCGACGTGCCGCGCTCGCTACATGCGTGTATCGAGGAATTGAGCCATATCCTCGCCGACTTGCCCGGCAGTTATGGGCGCACGGCGCAGCGTTTGGCGGCGGAGTTCGAAGCGCGGCTGCGGTATACCGGGATTGATGAAATTCTTGAGGACGGCCTGCACAGCCGCCTGACGGACTTTATCGACACCGTGCGCGAGCTGGCGCGGGCGATACACAGCTCTTACCTGGAAGTGGTCTAGACCACACTGAGGAACAAAATGTGGGAGCGGGCTTGTGTGGGAGCGGGCTTGCTCGCGAATGCGGTGGGTCAGCC
>NZ_JANLGL010000141.1:0-15741 GCF_024655625.1 Pseudomonas sp. 18.1.10 | reverse complement strand
CCCCCCCCCCCCCCCCCCCCCCCCCCCCCCCCCCCCCCCCCCCCCCCCCCCCCACGGGTCGGGCCGCGTTAATTGAGGGCTTTTTCGACGGCCTGGACGATGGTGGGATCGTCCGGTGCCGTGCGCGGAGAGAAGCGCGCGAGTACACGCCCATCCTTGCCCAGCAGGAATTTTTCGAAGTTCCAGGTGATATCCCCTGGGAACTCGGCGCCCTCTCCCGCCAGCAGCCGGTACAGCTGGTGACGATCCGGCCCGTTGACGTCGAGCTTGCTGCCTAACGGGAACGTCACGCCGTAGTTGAGGCTACAGAACTCGCGGATTTCCTCTTCGCTGCCCGGCTCCTGGCCAGCAAACTGATTGCACGGCAGGCCAAGCACGGTGAAACCCTGGTCCTTGTATTGCTGGTAAAGGTTTTCCAGCGCCGCGTATTGCGGGGTCAAGCCACATTTGGAGGCCACGTTGACCACCAGTACCACCTGGCCCTTGAAGGGCGCCAGTGGCAGCTCTTGTCCGTCCAAAGCTTTGAGTTTCAGGTCGTGGAAAGCACTCATGACGAACTCCAGATATCCCATGTTCTTAGCAAAGCGGCTCGTCGAGATTACAACCCGCAAGCCTGCAATCATAGACGCCGATTACAAAACCCGCCTGCGGGTTACTGAGCGGTCGGCCACGGCAAAATCGGAATTGCGGTCACGGCGTTCTGCGGGCTGCCTTCGATCAGGCGGTCGCTGTACACCAGGTAAACCAGGGTGTTGCGCTTCTTGTCGAGGAAGCGCACCACCTGCATGGTCTTGAATACCAGCGAGGTGCGTTCCTTGAACACTTCGTCGCCATCCTTGAGCTCGCCCTTGAAGCGGATCGGGCCGACCTGGCGGCAGGCAATCGAGGCTTCGGCGCGGTCTTCGGCCAGGCCCAGGCCGCCTTTGACGCCGCCAGTCTTGGCGCGCGACAGGTAGCAGGTCACGCCGTCGACCTTGGGATCGTCAAACGCTTCGACGACGATCCGGTCGTTGGGACCGACAAATTTGAACACGGTCGACACCTGGCCGATCTCTTCAGCCGAGGCCAGCAGCGGCATGGCCAGCAGCAGGCCGAGCAATCCCTTCATCACGCGCATCGTATATTCCTTAGGTTTAAACCAGGATCAGGTTATCGCGGTGCACCAGTTCCGGTTCCGCCATATAACCCAACAGACTCACAATCGCGTCAGACGACTGCCCAATGATTTTCTGCGCTTCCAGGGCGCTGTAGTTGGCCAGGCCACGGGCGATCTCGCGACCGTCGGGCGCGACGCACACCACCATCTCGCCACGGCGGAAGCTGCCTTGCACCAACTTGACGCCCACCGGCAGCAAGCTTTTGTTGCCTTGGGACAACGCCGATACCGCGCCCTCGTCCAGCACCAGGGTGCCACGGGTTTGCAGGTGCCCGGCCAGCCACTGCTTACGCGCCGCCAGCATGCCGCGTTCCGGCGACAACAGCGTGCCGATGCGCTCGCCGGCCTTGAGCCGGTCCAGCACGCGCTCGATGCGCCCGCCGACGATGATGGTGTGGGCGCCGGAACGTGCAGCCAGGCGCGCCGCGCGCAGCTTGGTCTGCATGCCGCCACGGCCCAGGGCGCCGCCGACACTGCCGGCCACGGCGTCCAGCGCCGGGTCATCGGCGCGCGCTTCATAGATCAGCTGGGCGTCGGGATTGTTGCGCGGGTCGGCGTCGAACATGCCGTCGCGGTCGGTGAGGATCACCAACAGGTCGGCTTCCACCAGATTGGCCACCAGGGCGGCCAGGGTGTCGTTGTCGCCGAAGCGGATTTCGTCGGTGACCACGGTGTCGTTTTCGTTGATAACCGGGATGACTTTCAGCTCCACCAGCGCGCGCAGGGTGCTGCGGGCGTTGAGGTAGCGCTTGCGGTCGGACAGGTCGTCGTGGGTCAGCAGGATCTGCGCCGTGTGGCGGCCATGCTCGGCAAAGCTGGATTCCCAGGCTTGCACCAGGCCCATCTGGCCGATGGCGGCGGCGGCCTGCAGTTCGTGCATCGCGCTGGGTCGCGCGGTCCAGCCGAGGCGGCTCATCCCGGCGGCAACGGCCCCGGACGACACCAGCACCAACTCAACACCCGCCTCATGCAAGGCCACCATCTGCTCGACCCAGACGCTCATGGCTGCGCGATCGAGCCCCTTGCCATCCGCCGTCAGCAGCGCACTGCCGATCTTTACGACCCAGCGCTGCGCACCTGTCACTTTGCTCCGCATCATCTTCAACCTTAGATTGAGGGCTGCGCGACCCAGCGCGGCCCATAACGTTAAACCCGGATACTAAAACGCCGCTCTAAAGGGAGCGGCGTTCAAGTTTATCGCAACGGATCAGTCGCGCACGTAAATGATTTCCGGACCGTCTTCATCATCCACGTCTTCTTCGTCCCAATCGTCGTCGCCGATGTCATGGACCGACTTCACGCCGCTGCGGCGCAGGGCACGCTGGTCGTCCAGGGCCTGCAACTGGGCGCGGGCTTCGTCTTCGATCTGCTGATCGAGTTCGGCCAGCTCGGCCTTGAACACAGGGTCGGCCGCCAGGCGGTCGGCACGGTCTTCGAGGTAGCGCATGATGTCGCGGGTCAGGCGCTCGGTGCCTTCTTTGGCGATGGCCGAGATCACGTAGACCGGACCTTCCCACTCCAGGCGATCGACGATTTCCTTGACGCGCTCTTCGTGCTCTTCTTCGAGGATCTGGTCGCACTTGTTCAGGACCAACCAGCGATCACGCTCGGCCAGGGCCGGGCTGAACTTGGTCAGCTCGCTGACGATCACTTCGGCGGCGTCCGGTGCGCTGGTGTCATCCAGCGGCGCCATGTCGACGAGGTGCAGCAGCAAACGGGTGCGGGACAAGTGCTTGAGGAAGCGAATGCCCAGGCCGGCGCCGTCGGAAGCACCTTCGATCAGGCCGGGAATGTCGGCGACCACGAAGCTTTTCCAGCGATCAACGCTGACCACGCCCAGGTTTGGCACCAGGGTGGTGAACGGGTAATCGGCGACTTTCGGCTTGGCGGCCGAGACCGAGCGGATGAAGGTACTTTTACCGGCGTTCGGCAAGCCCAGCAGGCCAACGTCAGCCAGTACTTTCATTTCCAGCTTGAGGTCGCGCTGCTCGCCCGGCTTGCCTGGCGTGGTCTGGCGTGGTGCACGGTTGGTACTGGACTTGAATCGGGTGTTACCCAGACCGTGCCAGCCGCCCTGCACAACCATCAGCTTCTGGCCGGCCTTGGTCAGGTCGCCAATCACTTCCTGGGTGGCCGAGTCGATGATCGTGGTGCCGACCGGTACGCGCAGTACCAGGTCTTCGCCTTTTTTACCGGTGCAGTCGGTGCTGCCGCCGTTGGAGCCACGCTCGGCATCGAAGTGCCGGGTGTAACGGTAGTCGACCAGGGTGTTGAGGTTTTCGTCGGCCATCATGTAGATGGAACCGCCGTCACCGCCGTCACCGCCGTTTGGGCCACCGTTTTCGATGAACTTTTCGCGACGGAAACTCATGCAACCGTTACCGCCGTCGCCTGCTTTTACTCGGATGGAAACTTCATCAACGAACTTCATAACAAAACGCCTCTCGCCGCATGGACGAGCTTAAGAAACCAAGACATAAGACTCTTGCAAAAATGAGCGCAGCGACCTCAATCAGCGACCGCATATCCAGCGCTTGAGCCCATTACAAACAGCTTTGCAAGAGACTCACTCCACAAACGAAAAAGCCCCGTCGCAAGACAGGGCTTTTCCAGCGATCTCGCAATTAAGCTGCGACAACGCTCACGTAACGGCGGTTGAACGCGCCTTTTACTTCAAACTTGATCACGCCTTCGATTTTCGCGAAGAGGGTGTGATCTTTACCCATGCCTACACCGTAACCGGCGTGGAATTGGGTGCCGCGCTGACGCACGATGATGTTGCCCGGAATGATTTTCTGGCCGCCATACATCTTGACGCCAAGGCGTTTGGCTTCTGAATCGCGACCGTTACGGGTACTACCACCAGCTTTTTTGTGTGCCATGAGTCAATTCTCCTAGTGAGGAATTAGGCTGAAATTAAGCCTGAATACCGGTGATTTTGATCTCGGTGTACCACTGGCGGTGGCCCATACGCTTCATGTGGTGCTTACGACGACGGAACTTGATGATGCGGACTTTATCGTGACGACCTTGGGAGATCACTTCAGCCACAACGGTAGCGCCAGCAACAACTGGAGCGCCGATGTTCACGTCATCGCCATTGGCGACCAACAGAACGCGATCAAAAGTAACGGATTCGCCGGTAGCGATTTCCAGTTTTTCGATCTTCAGGTATTCACCTGGGGCGACCTTGTATTGCTTGCCACCAGTAACAATTACTGCGTACGACATGGTATTTCTCCGATAATCCTGCTCACCCAGCTCTTTATAAGAAGAGGTATTGGCTGGCATGGCTGCATGGGATGGACGTCCCGAATGCAATTGCGTAAGGCAGGTGCTGCCCAGGAAGTTCAGGGTGCGCGATTGTACGCAAGGTAAATGGGTGTTGCAAGTGGCCGTCCATCGCGCCTTGACACCCGGGGGTGAGGGTCCTAGCATGCCGCGCAACCCTTCTGGAGCGACTGTCGCTGATGCAACCCCAAGCCTTCTACCGCGCGGTCGCGGACGATTTTAGCGCCGTCGATGGCATCATCAAGAAGCAGCTGACTTCTAAAGTGCCGCTGGTCTCCAAAATTGGCGACTACATTACGTCGGCCGGCGGCAAGCGTCTGCGTCCTTTATTAGTGTTGCTGTGTGGCAAGGCCCTGGGCCGCGAAGGCGATGACCTGCGCCTGCTGGCCGCCACCATCGAATTCCTGCACACCGCCACCCTGCTGCATGACGACGTGGTCGACATGTCCGGCATGCGCCGTGGCCGCGAGACCGCCAACGCCATGTGGGGCAACGCCCCGAGCGTGTTGGTCGGCGACTTCCTGTATTCGCGCTCGTTCGAAATGATGGTCGAGCTGGGCTCGATGCCGGTGATGAAGATTCTGTCCCAGGCCACGCGCATCATCGCCGAAGGCGAAGTGTTGCAGCTGTCCAAGGTGCGCGACGCCAGCACCACCGAAGAAACCTACATGGAAGTGATTCGCGGCAAGACCGCGATGCTCTTCGAAGCCTCCACCCATAGCGCCGCCGCGCTGTGTGGCGCGACCGCCGAACAGGCCGAAGCCCTGCGCACCTTTGGCGACCACCTGGGCGTGGCATTCCAATTGGTCGACGACCTGCTCGACTACCGTGGCGACGCCGAAACCCTGGGCAAGAACGTCGGTGACGACCTGGCCGAAGGCAAGCCGACCTTGCCGCTGATCTACACCATGCGCGAAGGCACGCCGGAACAGGCGGCCCTGGTGCGCAAGGCGATCCAGAAAGGCGGGATCGAAGACCTGGAAAGCATCCGCGAAGCCGTGGAAGCCTCGGGTTCGCTGGACTACACCGCGCAGTTGGCACGTGACTACGTGGCCCGCGCGATCAAATGCCTGGAAGCCCTTCCAGCCAGCGAATACCGGGATGCACTGGTGGAGCTGAGTGAGTTTGCGGTGGCGCGTACGCACTAACGCAGATCTGTGGCGAGCGGGCTTGTGTGGGAGCGGGCTTGCTCGCGAAAGCGGAGTGTCAGTGACAAGTAAGTTGACTGATCCACCGCCTTCGCGAGCAAGCCCGCTCCCACATTTGGTTTGTATTGCCAATTCACCATCCCGCCCTGCCTACAAAACCCTATATAATGTGCGACTTTTAGCCATCCCTGACTCTCAAGGAGCTTTAGTGAGCACGTTGCCACCCTGCCCGAAATGCAATTCCGAATACACCTACGAAGACGGCGCCCAGTTGATCTGCCCGGAATGCGCCCATGAGTGGTCCGCCAACGGCGAGACCGAAGCAGCCGGCGATGAAACCGTGAAGAAAGACTCTGTGGGCAACGTCCTGCAAGACGGCGACACCATCACCGTAATCAAGGACCTCAAGGTCAAGGGCACCTCCCTGGTGGTCAAGGTTGGCACCAAGGTCAAGAACATCCGCCTGTGCGACGGCGACCACGATATCGATTGCAAGATCGACGGTATCGGCCCGATGAAACTCAAGTCCGAGTTCGTGCGCAAGGTCTGAACCTGCTGCTTCCATCCCGCGCCCGCCGCGGGATGGCGTTTCGCCCTCTCGTTTGACCCCGCGCAATATCCACACAGAAAAAACCACAAACCGCCAATAGGCACTTGCTATTCTACGAATAAGAATTATTCTCATTGAAACTTATCAAGGAGAACCACCATGACTTATTTGATAGATGCCTGGCTCGACCGCCCACACCCTTACCTGCGCATCCTGCATCGGGAAACCGGGGAAGTCTGTGCGGTGCTGGAAGAAGAAGCGCTCAACGAGCTGCAAGACCAGGGCGACCTGGACGTGAATGGCTTGAGTTCGAGTGAACCAGGGGTGCTGAAGGAAGTGGTGCGCAATCTGTTTCTGTTCTGTTATGCCCGAGCGTTGCGCCCGGCCACGGAGCTGCATGGCAAGTTTCATCCATGAGCACCCACGCAAAACCTGTGGGGCCGGGCTTTATGTGGGAGCGGGCTTGCTCGCGAAAGCGGAGTGTCAGCTACACATAAGCTGACTGATCCACCGCATTCGCGAGCAAGTCGAATCGTCGCACCGCCGCTCCCACACAAGCCCAGCCCCCACAGTCATCAGCAGCAGGTCTTACAGAACGTCGAGCAGCTCGACGTCAAACACCAGAACGCTGTGCGGCGGGATGCTGCCAACGCCTTGAGCGCCGTAAGCCAGTTCGCTCGGCACGTACAGGCGCCATTTGCTGCCGGCATTCATCAGTTGCAGGGCTTCGGTCCAGCCGGCGATCACGCCGCCCACCGGGAATTCTGCAGGCTGGCCGCGCTCGTAGGAGCTGTCGAACACAGTGCCGTCGATCAGGGTGCCGTGGTAGTGAGTGCGCACTTGGTCTTCACGGGTTGGCTTGGCGCCATCACCGGCAGTCAGTACTTCAAATTGCAGGCCGGAAGCCAGGGTGGTGATGCCATCACGCTTGGCGTTTTCAGCCAGGAAGGCCAGGCCTTCGCCAGCAGCCGCTTCTGCCTTGGCAGCCGCTTCGGCTTGCATGATTTCACGGATAACCTTGAAGCTGGCAGCCATTTGCTCTTGGTCAACACGGCTTGGCTTGCCGGCGAAGGCGTCAGTCAGGCCAGCCAGGATTGCGTCCAGGCTCACGCCCGGTGGCGGGTTGTCGCGCAGTTGGTCGCCCAGTTGACGGCCGATGCCGTAGCTGACGCGGGTTTCGTCGGTGGACAGATTAACTTCGGACATGAAGGTGCTCCGCTGTAGGACGACACACAAAAAAGCCGCACGAAGGCCGCACTTTTCCTGTCGCCCAGAACTAAAAGGGCCAGCAGACTAGCACACAACACCCGGCCTTGATGAGCGCTCCGGCGTACCTATCTACAACCGCACACCTGTCGCCCCACCCTGCCCATTCATCGGGCAGTTCCGCTGTTTGCGCCTGACGGCGAAAAAGCCATTTCAGATTCACGTCACGCCGCCGATACCCACCTACATACATTGGCTGGCTCAAACAACAATACCGTCCAGCAAACAGATATCACCCTTGCGGAGCATTCGATGAATAGCTGGTTCGGCAACATTAGCGTCAATCTCAAACTGGGCCTGGGCTTCGGCCTGGTGCTGGTCCTCACCTCGATCCTGGCCCTTACCGGCTGGACCAGCCTGAGCGGTCTGATTGACCGCAGCAATTGGATGAGCGACATCACCCAGCTCAACGCTTCGCTGACCAAGCTGCGCATCGTGCGCCTGCAATACATGCTGGCCAACGGCGACGAAACCGTGGCCCAAAACGTCCAGACCAGCCTGGATGCCTTCGCCGCCCAGCAGCAGAAACTGCTGGACAGCTTCAAGAGCCCGGAAAACCTCAAGCTGCTCAACGAGCAGAAAGCCGTCATCACCGCCTACCAGCAGTCCCTGAACAAAATGCGCGAGGCCTACCGTAACGGCAACGCCGCCCGCCAGGTCATGGGTGACAAAGCCGATATCGCCAACGCCCAGATCAACGCCCTGGACAGCAGCGTGCAGCAGATGGCCGACAGCCCCGAGCGTTTCACCCAGTTCCAGGCCGTGACCCAAGCCAAGGAAGACTTCCAGCTGGCCCGCTACGAAGTGCGCGGCTACACCAATAACGTCAACGCCGACACCGAAGCCCGCGCCGCCGCACAGATCGAAAAAGCCATCGGCGGCTTGAAAAAACTCAGCGCGGTCTTTGGCGCCGACCAGCAAACCGCACTGAGCGCCCTGGAAACCGCCCTCGGCGCTTACCGCAACGCAGTACAAAGTTACAAGGCAGCCAACGCCAACATCGTCAGCGCCCGTGCCGAGATGACCACCCAAGGCGCCGATATCGTCACCATCAGCGACAAGCTCTACGACATCCAGCTGGACCGCCGCGACGCCGAAAGCGCCCAGGCCCGCAGCCTGCAATTGATCAGCACCTTGCTGGCCCTGCTGGTCGGCATCATCGCGGCCCTGGTCATCACCCGCCAGATCACCCGCCCACTGCAAGAAACCCTCGCCGTGGTGGAACGCATCGCTTCCGGCGATCTGAGCCACAACATCCAGGTCACCCGCCGTGATGAACTGGGCGTGCTGCAACAAGGCATCCAGCGCATGGGCACGACCTTGCGTGAACTGATCAGCGGCATCCGCGACGGTGTGACGCAAATCGCCAGCGCCGCTGAAGAGTTGTCGGCCGTGACCGAGCAGACCAGCGCCGGCGTGAACAGCCAGAAGATCGAAACCGATCAAGTCGCTACCGCCATGCACGAGATGACCGCCACCGTGCAGGAAGTCGCGCGCAACGCCGAACAGGCCTCCCAAGCCGCGTCCGACGCCGACGGCCAAGCCCGCGAAGGCGACAAGGTGGTGGCCGAAGCCATCGCCCAGATCGAACGCCTGGCTGCCGAAGTGGCACGCTCCACCGACGCCATGGCGCACCTGCAACAAGAGAGCAACAAGATCGGCAGCGTGATGGACGTGATCAAGGCCGTGGCCGAGCAGACCAACCTGTTGGCGCTCAACGCGGCCATCGAAGCCGCACGTGCCGGTGAAGCCGGTCGTGGCTTTGCCGTAGTCGCCGATGAAGTGCGTGGCCTGGCCCAGCGCACACAGAAATCCACCGAGGAAATCGAAGGCCTGGTGGCCGGTTTGCAGAACGGCACCCAGCAAGTGGCCAACGTGATGAACAACAGCCGCAGCCTGACCGACAGCAGTGTCGAACTGACGCGCAAGGCCGGTGTGTCCCTGGAAAACATCACCCGTACGGTGTCGAATATCCAGTCGATGAACCAACAGATCGCCGCCGCCGCCGAGCAGCAGAGTGCCGTGGCGGAAGAGATCAGCCGCAGTATCGTCAATGTGCGGGATGTGTCGGAGCAGACGGCTACGGCGAGTGACGAGACGGCCAAGTCGAGTGTTGAACTGGCGCGTTTGGGTAGCCAGTTGCAGCAGATGGTCAGCCACTTCCGGGTGTAAGAAACCAAAAAGCCGACTCGGCCTGAACCGAGGCGGCTCCACTTCTCAGACCTTAGCGGTCATCGAAGCTGTCCCGCAGGAACTTCCAAACGTGATAAGCACGCAGGCAGTTCACTACGAGGTTCCACGTACGTCGTGCAAACTTCGACATACTCGGCCCTCCGTGAGTTGGGCCTTACCTCCAGCGCACTTACCGGAACATGTGGGCCTTCAGATGCACGTCAATGCTGTCTTTGAGGCGGCCAGGTTTATGATCCTTCTGCATAAATCCGGCACGGAGTACAAATCCGTGGCAGTCGGTCCAAAACCTTTGCTTTAACCCAGCCGACCTCCAAAAACGACGAACATAAAACCGGGTCGATACTAACGCGCGGCACTGGCTGAAGGTGTGACCGTCAGTATCAGAGTTCACGTCTACGCGCTTTAAATCTGTTGCAACTTTTTGCAGACAATACCGAGATGTCGGAATTTGTATCCGTTCATCATCAAACCTTGCATAACAGACTTGAGCGACCTTACTATCACAAAGCACGTCAATGCTCCTTTGAGGTAGCAACCCCAGCCACTAACTGGGTTTGCAATAAAAAACCGCCCTACTAAGGCGGTTTTTTATTGCCTGCGATTTATTCCTCAGACCTCACTCTGCTGCGTGAGAGGGTCTGCCACTTCCGGGTGTAAGAAACCAAAAAGCCGCCTCGGCCTAAACCGAGGCGGCTCCACTTCTCAGACCTTAACGGTCATCGAAGCTGTCCCGCAGGAACTTCCACACGTGATAAGCACGCAGGCAGTTCACTACGAGGTTCCACGTACGTCGTGCAAACTTAGACATACTCGGCCCTCCGTGAGTTGGGCCTTACCTCCAGCGCACTTACCGGAACACGTGAGCCTTCGGAAGCAGGTCATCGCCTCCAGTGAGGTGGCCAGGCTTTGGTTCCTCCCGCATGAATCCGGCACGGATTACTAGCCCGTGGCGTTCGGTCCATAATTCCGCGCGCATACCCAGCCACCTGCAAAACGACATACTTAGAACGAGGGGGATACTAACTAACATCCTGAACGAAGGTGTGACAGAGGACGATAAATCTACTGTAAAGACCAGCTGATTTATTGCAATTTTTTGCCGTCAACTTTCAGTAAAAAATGATGCAGGCAAAGATGTAAAACCGATGGTCGTCAAGTCTTGCGAAATGCGATAGCCGGAATTATTATCCGACTACAGGTCATCGCTTCCAGTGAGATCGCAAGCCCAGCCACTAACTGGGCTTGCAATAAAAAACCGCCCTACTAAGGCGGTTTTTTATTGCCCGCGATTTACCCCTCACCGCCCTCAACAAACACCAGCCGATTCCCAAACGGGTCCTTGATGCTCATCTCCCGCGACCCCCAAGGCGTTTGCTCAACCTCAGGCTTGGCATAACGGTAATCCTTGCCCACCAACTGCTGCTGGTAAACATCCAGCCCTTGCGCCTGAATCCGCACCGCCGCCCCCGGCGACGCATCGCCATGATGCTCGGACAAATGCAGCACGCACTCACCCAACGACACCTGCAAATACAGCGGGAAATTCGCCTCGAAGCGATGCTGCCAATCCACCGTGAACCCCAGGAAGTCGACGTAGAACTCCAGTGCCTTGGCCTCGTCGAAAATTCGCAAGATGGGGGTGACTTTTCCTAAGTGCATGGCGACCGCTCCGTGTATGAAAAGCGCCCACTATAGAGACGAAAAGCCCTTACGCAAATCCCCGCTACGCGCCAGGAAGCGACCCGGCCGTTGGCCATTTGCCTGCCCGTCGCTATAGCTCAACACACCGTTGATCCACACCCCGTCAATCCCTTCTGCCGCGCGCTGCGGCTCTTTGAAATCAGCCACATCACGCACACGCAAGGGATCAAACAACACCAGGTCAGCCCAATTTCCTTCGCGAATCTCACCCCGCTCGGCCAAGCCAAACCGCGCCGCCGACAACCCGGTCATCTTGTGCACCGCCGTGTGCAACGGAAATAACCCCACGTCCCGGCTGAAATGCCCCAGTACCCGTGGAAACGCGCCCCACAAGCGCGGATGGGGAAACGGGTCTTCCGGCAACCCATCCGAGCCCACCATCGACAGCGGATGCGCGAGGATACGTCGCACATCCGCCTCATCCATCCCGTAGTACACCGCCCCCGCCGGTTGCAGGCGACGCGCCGCGTCCATCAGCGAAACGCTCCACTCGGCGGCGATGTCCTGCAAATCGCGCCCGCCCAGTTCAGGGTGCGGTGTCGACCAGGTAATGGTGATACGAAACGCATCAGTGACCTGCTTGAGGTCCAGAGTCGAAGAACTCGCCGCATAGGGATAACAATCACATCCCACCGGGTGGGTTTTCGCCGCCGATTCCAGCGCTGCCAACAGCTGTGGACTACGCCCCCAGTTACCCGCGCCGGCACATTTGAGGTGGGAAATAATCACCGGCACCTTGGCATGCCGACCGATCAGGAACGCTTCGTCCATGGCCTCCAGCACCGGTTCGAATTCACTGCGCAAATGGGTGGTGTACACCGCACCGAACGCCGTCAGTTCTTCAGTGAGTTGCAGCACCTCATCGGTCTCGGCATTGAAGGCACTGGCGTAGGCCAGCCCTGTGGATAACCCGAGGGCACCAGCTTCGAGGCTCTCTTGCAGCTGCACGCGCATGGCGGCGATTTCGTCCGGCGTGGCCGTGCGGTGCAGGTCGTCCATGTGGTTGCTGCGCAGCGCCGTATGGCCGATCAGTGCAGCGACGTTGACCGCCGGGTGGGCGTGTTCGACGGCCGCTCGATAGTCGCTGAAGCGCGGATAAACAAACGCCGAAGCGCTGCCCAGCAAGTTCATCGGGTCCGGCGGATCACTGCGCAAACTCACCGGCGAGGCGCTGATGCCGCAATTGCCGACAATCACCGTGGTCACGCCCTGGCTCAGCTTGGGCAACATCTGCGGCTGGCGGATCACCACGGTGTCATCGTGGGTGTGCACGTCGATAAAACCCGGCGCCAGCACGCGGCCGCTGGCGTCAACCTCATGCTCGGCCGTCGCTGCCGATAGATCACCGATCGCTGCGATGCGCCCCCCACGCAACCCCACATCGGCGAGGTAGCCGGGGGTGTTGCTGCCATCAATAATCAGCGCCTGGCGAATCAACGTGTCGTACTTCATTTCAGTCTCCAAGCGGCAGGCTGTCGGGGCCGCCGCGATATTCGTCGAGGGCCAGCTTGATCCGGCGCAGGCGTTCCCGGTTGTCATCCGGCATGGCCAGCGCCAGCTCGGTGGCGAGCAGGTCGATGGCCAGCAGCATGCCGTAGCGCGCCGCCGTGGGTTTGTAGATAAAACTGGTTTCGGCCGGTTGCAGCGGCAGCAGCACATCAGCCAGATGCGCCAGGGGTGAATCGGCCAAGGTGATGGCGATGATGCGCGCGTCGTAGTTGCGCGCCAGCGTCACCACGTCGAGCAACTCGGGGGTGCGGCCGGTCAAGGAGCACACGATCAACACCTGCTCTGCACCCAGGGTTGCCGCCGTGACACGCATCATCACCGGGTCATGGCAGGCCGCAATCGGATAGCCCAGGCGCACCAGGCGCACCTGCAACTCATCGCTGCACAAGCTCGACGGGCCGCCCATGCCAAACGCGTGGATCATCCGCGCCTGGCCCAGCAGGTTCACGGCATCGACAAACCCCGCCTGGTTAAAGCCCGACAGGTGCTGACGCAAAGTCGCCTCGATATCGCCAAGAATCTGCCGATGAAACGCCGACTGTTCCGGCTTGCCCGCCGGGTCCAGGAAACGGCTGCCCACGCCACTGGCCTGGGCCAGTTGCAGGCGCAGGTCGCGCAAATCGCGGCAACCGACGCTGCGGGCAAAACGCGACAGCGTCGCCGTGCTGACCTCGGCCCGTTGCGACAACTCTTCCAGGCTGGCCGACGCGGCAAAACCCACGTCATCGAGCATCAGCCTGGCGATACGGCCTTCGCCGGCGCTGAAGGAATCCTGGCGGGCGCGGATCTGGTAGAGGATGTCCATGGGATCTCCGGATTACAGAATGCGGCTCATAAAATAAGAGACAGGCCGTAAGTCAGACCGAAGGCGACCAAAGAAATCAGGGTCTCCAGCACGGTCCAGGTCTTGAAGGTCTGGATCACCGTCATATTGAAGTATTCCTTGATGAGCCAGAAGCCGCCGTCGTTGACGTGGGAAAAGATCACCGAACCCGCGCCAGTGGCCAACACCAGCAATTCCGGGTGGGGATAACCCAGGCCCATGGCGACCGGCGCAACCACACCGGACGCCGTGGTCATGGCCACCGTTGCCGAACCCGTGGCGATGCGCATCAACGCGGCGAACAGCCAGCCCATCACCAGCGGCGACAACTGGAACGCGTGGGCCAGGCCGAGGATTTCGTTGGTGACGCCGGCATCCACCAGGATCCGGTTCAAGCCACCGCCCGCGCCCACCAGCAGCGTGATGCTGGCGGTCGGCGCCAGGCATTCGTTGGTGAACTTGAGGATCGACTCGCGGTTGAAGCCCTGGGCAATGCCCAAGGTCCAGAAGCTCACCAAGGTCGCCAGCAGCAGCGCGATCACCGAGTTGCCGATAAACAACAGGAACTGGTTGAAACCGCTGCCCGGCGTGGAAAGCACGTTGGCCCAGCCGCCGATCATCATCAACACCACCGGCAACAGGATGGTGCCCATGGTCAGCGCAAAGCTCGGCAAGCGGGTGCGCGGTTCACGCTCGATGAACTGGCGTTCCAGCGGGTTTTCCGCCGGCAGGTGAATGCGCGGCACGATGAATTTGGCGTACACCGGGCCGGCGATGATTGCCGTTGGGATGCCGATCAAAATCGCATACAGCACGGTCTGCCCCACCGACGCGTTATACGCCAGCACCGCCATCATCGCCGCCGGGTGCGGTGGCACGAGTGCATGCACCACCGACAAGCCGGCGACCATGGGCAAGCCGACCATCAGGATCGACACGCCAACCCGCCGCGCCACGGTAAAGGCAATCGGCACCAGCAACACAAAACCGACCTCGAAAAACAGCGGCAACCCCACCAGGAACGCGATGCACACCATCGCCCAGTGCGCGTTGCGCTCGCCAAACCGGTTTATCAGGGTGCGCGCCACCTGCTCGGCGCCGCCCGACTCGGCCATCATCTTGCCGAGCATGGTGCCCAGCGCGACGACCAGGGCGATATGCCCCAGGGTCTTGCCGACGCCCGCTTCGTAGGAGCCCATGATGGTGTCTGCCGGCATCCCGGCCGTCAGCGCCAGGCCGATGGACACCAGGGTGATGACGATAAACGGGTTGAGCCGGTAACGTGCAATCAGCACGATCAAAGCAATGATGGCGATGGCAGCGTATGCCAACAGCCCGAAGCCCAGTGATGCGGCCATGCGGTACTCCTCGGAAAGGGTCACGTCGAATTGGTTGTGAAACTCATAAATCATTACCGAGAAGTATTTTCAATTTTAATGAAAGTAATTTTCGCCCACAGACACGCGCTGTCGCGTTGGGATATGCCCGACGGCCGCTGATGAAAATTCGGGGGGTGTTCTTACATGAAGATCAGAGGATGTCGGAAACTCAAGCGGCGCCATCCAGTCATAGAATGCGCAACCCCCTATAGCCAGGAAACCCGCCCATGATTCGCACATCCCTCGTCGCCAGCGCCCTGCTCCTTGCCCTGTGCGGCAGCGCTTCGGCGGCCGATAACACGGCGCTGAAAAAATGCATGGACGGCGCCAACACCACCGCCGACATGGTCAATTGCAACGCCAGGGAAGCCAAGGTGCAGGACAAGCGCCTGAACACGGCCTACAAGACCGCCCTCGCCGCCCAGGAAGGGGCGCGCAAGCAACAACTGCAAGACGTGCAGCGCCTGTGGATAAAGTACCGTGACGCCAATTGCGCCTTTGCCGGCAGCGCCACCGGCGGCAGCATCGACCAGGTCAACGGCTCCGGCTGCGTGCTGGACATGACCCAGACCCGCGCCCAGGAGTTGGAAGACCTGGTCGGGCCATAATGACTTGCTCTGGAAGGAGCTTTTGTGGCGAGGGAGCTTGCTCCCGCTGGAGTGCGCAGCGCTCCCAAGCTTTTGGGGCCGCTCCGCAGCCCAGCGGCTGTCTCTTATACACATCTG
>NZ_JANLGL010000140.1:0-15824 GCF_024655625.1 Pseudomonas sp. 18.1.10 | reverse complement strand
CAGGTATTACAACTGGCCCACCGCATTCGCGAGCAAGCCCGCTCCCACACAAGCCCGCTCCCACACAAAGCAGCTCTCAGGTTCTTTTAGCGGCGCACTTCTGCCGCACTCGGCCGATTCTTCAGGTTCTTGTCAGCCTTGTAGCGCAACGCTACATCCGGCACCGAACCGCTCTTGCCGGTCTCGACCCAATTGCGAATCCGCCCGGCATCGGCGAAGTGGGTGAATTTGCCGAACGCATCGAGGATCACCAGCGACACCGGACGATTACCCATGCTGGTCACCAGCACCAGGCAGTGACCGGCCTGGTTGGTGAAACCGGTCTTGGTCAGCTTGATGTCCCAGTTGGCGCGGTTGATCAGATGGTCGGTGTTGGAGAAACCCAGGGTGTAGTTGGGTTTGCGGAACGAAACCGTCTTTTCCTTGGTGGTGCTCAACTGGCTGAGCAGCGGGTAATGACGCGCGGCGGCCAGCAGCTTGCTGAGGTCACGGGCGGTGGACACGTTGTGGATCGACAGGCCAGTGGGCTCGACATAGTGGGTGCTGGTCATGCCCAGCGCCTTGGCCTTGGCGTTCATCGCCGCGATAAACGCCGGGTAGCCGCCCGGATAGTGGTGGGCCAGGCTGGCCGCTGCGCGGTTTTCCGAGGACATCAGGGCGATCAGCAGCATTTCTTTGCGCGGCATTTCGCTGCCGATCTTCACGCGGGAGAACACGCCTTTCATTTCCGGCGTGTCCTTGATGTTGATATCGATGTATTCGTCCATGTTCTGCTTGGCTTCGAGCACGATCAACCCGGTCATCAGTTTGCTCACCGAAGCGATGGGCACCACCACGTCGGGGTTGCTGGAGTAGATGACCTTGTTGGTCTGCAAGTCCACCAGCATGGCGCTGCCGGAGGCGATTTGCAGTTTGGAGGTGTCACGCGGGGCCTGGGTGGTTTCGGCAGCGTGGGCGAAAGTGCCTGTAAAGACAAAAAATAGGCTGGCGATAGAGAGACGAATTTTCACGCGGATGAACTCGCTAAAAGTAAGGAAATACCGTTGGCAAACGGGTTTTGTGACAAATGCCGTTACATTTTAGGAGTATGGATCAGAAAACGATAGAGAGCCTTTAAATAAAGGCTGTAAGCCGATGATTGGTAGGGTTTGTCGCGATTTTGTAGCGACTGGGAAGGGGCCGTCAGGTGGCCGTTTCGCGACGCATGCAATCGTACCGATTTGAGCTTTAATGAACACACCAAAAAACGTCTGCAGTCGGGTGCCTGAAGTCATGGCGGGACGGCTCGACACTGCTCCATCCTGCGGACCCTCTTCACTGATAGCGGAGTTCCAGCAATGAGTAATAAGCCGACGATTTTGCTTGTTCACGGGTTTTGGGGTGGTGCGGCGCACTGGGGCAAAGTGATTGTTGAGTTGAATCGCAAGGGTTACGCCATACGCGCGGTCGAGATGCCGCTGACCTCGCTGGCCGACGATGCTGAACGTACGCGCAAAATGATTGCCCAGGAAAAAGGGCCAGTACTGCTGGTGGGTCATTCATATGGTGGCGCGGTCATTACTGAAGCGGGCGACCAGCCGAATGTCATCGGGTTGGTCTATATAGCGGCATTCGCCCCGGATGCCGGGGAGAGCCCGGGCGAGATCACCCAGCGCCACCCGCCCCAGGCGGTGGCGAACCTTGAACCTGACAGTGACGGGTATCTGTGGGTAAAGCAGGATAAATACCCTGAGAGCTTCTGCCAGGACCTGCCTGCCGACGAGGCGTTGGTGATGGCGGTGACGCAAAAGGCACCGCTTGCCAGCACGTTTGGCGATACGGTCACGGCGCCTGCCTGGAAGAAGAAGCCGTCCTGGTATCAAGTGTCCAGCGACGACCGGATGATTCATCCTGAAAACCAGCGGTTGATGGCGGCAAGGCTCAATCCCCGGGGCACGATTACCTTGGCGACCAGCCATGCTTCGCTGGCGAGTAAGTCCGCCGAGGTGGCGGCGTTTATTGATGAGGCGGCGGTTGCTGCTTCTTGCGGCTGATCTTGGGGGTGTGGAGACGGGTTTTCTGTCGGCAATAAAAAAGCCCTGCATCGATGCAGGGCTTTTTCATGGCGGCTGGTTATCAGCCGTGCAGCGTTTCTGCCGCATACAGCGTGTTTTCCAGCAGGCAGGCACGGGTCATCGGGCCTACGCCGCCAGGGACTGGCGTGATCCAGCCGGCACGGGGCAGGGCGGTTTCGTACACCACGTCGCCCACCAGCTTGCCGTCTTCCTGGCGGTTGATGCCAACGTCGATGACGATGGCGCCTTCCTTGATCCACTCGCCTTTCACCAGGCCCGGCTTGCCGGCGGCGACGACTACCAGATCAGCACGGCCGACGTGGCCGGCGAGGTCTTTGGTAAAACGGTGGGTCACGGTGACGGTGCAACCCGCCAGCAGCAACTCCATGGCCATCGGGCGACCAACAATGTTGGACGCGCCGACCACCACGGCGTCGAGGCCGTACAGATCGACGCCGGTGCTTTCCAGCAAGGTCATGATGCCTTTGGGCGTGCAGGGGCGCAGTAGCGGAATGCGCTGGGCGAGGCGGCCGACGTTATAAGGGTGGAAACCGTCAACGTCCTTGTCCGGGCGGATGCGCTCCAGCAGCTTGGACGCGTCCAGGTGCTCGGGCAGCGGCAACTGTAACAGGATGCCGTCGATGGCCGGGTCGTCGTTCAGGCTGTCGATCAGGTCGGTCAGCGCCTGTTGGGTGGTGTCAGAAGGCAAGTCGTAGGCCTTGGAAATAAAGCCGACCTCTTCACAGTCTTTACGCTTGTGCGAGACATAAACCTGAGAGGCAGGATCGCTGCCGACCAGGATCACCGCGAGGCCAGGCGTGCGCAGGCCTTGCTGGCTACGCTCGGTGACTCGTTTGGCGATCTGCTGGCGCAGGCTGGCGGCGATTGATTTGCCGTCGATAAGTTGTGCAGTCATTACGCGTGATTAACCATCGAGAGGGGGAAGAAATGTGCGCGCATTCTCGCATGCCACGGCGTGAGGGCAAAGGCGCTTGGTCTGCAAATTGCCCTAACCCCTTAAATAAAATGAATTTTTTTCAAAAAAGATTTGACGGCTTTCCGAGGCGTCTATACTATTCGTCGCACTTGTCGGGCACAGCCTAGCACTGGTTAAGAAGGTCGAGCAGAATAGTGTGTTTGTTCTGCAAGGCTGGAAGCACTTAGTTTGTAATCCTCCAAGAGTACAGATTAATAAGGCGCCCGTAGCTCAGCTGGATAGAGCATCCGCCTTCTAAGCGGATGGTCGCAGGTTCGAGTCCTGCCGGGTGCGCCATTAGGCAGCTTTGGCACAAGTAGCGTTAGATGGTGGGCGTAGCTCAGTTGGTAGAGCACGGGATTGTGACTCCCGTTGTCGAGGGTTCGATCCCCTTCGTCCACCCCATATTTTGAAAAGGCGCCAGATTAAACGTCTGGCGCCTTTGCTTTAAGAGCTTCAAGCGCGGATGTGGTGGAATTGGTAGACACACTGGATTTAGGTTCCAGCGCCGCGAGGCGTAAGAGTTCGAGTCTCTTCATCCGCACCAATTTCAAGGCGTCGCCCTGCCGCAAGGTGAGGTGAGGTTCAACAAAGAAGATGTTTGAGTTCTTTGTTAATGCAATATGGTGGGCGTAGCTCAGTTGGTAGAGCACGGGATTGTGACTCCCGTTGTCGAGGGTTCGATCCCCTTCGTCCACCCCATATTCGAAAGGCGCCAGATTTAACAGTCTGGCGCCTTTTTTGGTTTTAGCGGTGCAGATTTTCGGCGGCTGCAGGTTCTGGGTCGCAAGGCCAGGGCGCTTCATCGTATTTATGTGTCTCGATGATGCTGCGCTGCCTGCCAGCCCTGCATGCGGGGTGGACCGTCAGGGAGATGAGTGGCGACCTCTTCTATATATAGGAGGGGCGGCGCAGAGCCCTGGCGTGATGGGATGTATTTGTCACCGGGGCGAGGTGCATCCGTGCCTTCGAACCGATAAATTGCCGGCTGTTTTCTGGCGTATTTCCAGCAGGGTGACTTCTTGAGTTTGACCCTCTAGAATGCATGCCCTTGATTGGGGTCGGAAATGGCCGGCTAACGTCTGTGCAACGAGGAATATCCATGCAAGTTTCTGTTGAAAATACTACTGCTATCGAGCGCCGCCTGAGCATTTCCGTGCCGGCAGAGCGTGTTGAGACTGCGGTCAACAAGCGTCTGCAGCAGACTGCCCAGAAGGCCAAGATCGCTGGTTTCCGTCCAGGCAAAGTGCCGATGAGCGAAATCAAGCGTCGTTTTGGTGCTGATGCGCGCCAGGACGCTGTGGGTGATGTGATCCAGGCTTCCTTCTACGAAGCCGTAGAAGCGCAGAACCTGAAGCCAGCTGGCTCGCCTTCCATCGAGCCTAAGTCCCTCGAAGCTGGCAAGGACCTGGAATACGTTGCCGTATTCGAAGTGTTCCCGGAATTCGAAGTTGCCGGTTTCGAAGGTATCGCCGTAGAGCGCCTGAGCGCTGACGTGGCTGATGCCGACCTGGACAACATGCTGGAAATCCTGCGCAAGCAGAACACCCGTTTCGAAGTGACCGATCGCGCCGCTCAGAACGAAGACCAGCTGAACATCGATTTCGTCGGCAAGGTTGACGGCGAAGTATTCGCTGGCGGCTCCGCCAAGGGCACTCAGCTGGTGCTGGGTTCCAACCGCATGATCCCTGGCTTCGAAGACGGCCTGGTTGGCGCTAAAGCCGGCGAAGAGCGTGTTCTGAACCTGACTTTCCCTGCTGACTACCAGAACCTGGACCTGGCTGGCAAAGCCGCCGAGTTCACCGTGACCGTCAACAGTGTTTCCGAGCCTAAGCTGCCAGAGCTGAACGAAGAGTTCTTCGCTCAATTCGGTATCAAGGAAGCGACCCTGGAAGGTTTCCGCACCGAAGTTCGCAAGAACATGGAGCGCGAGCTGCGCCAGGCGATCAAATCCAAGGTGAAGAACCAGGTAATGGACGGCCTGCTGGCTGCCAACCCGATCGAAGTGCCTAAGGCCCTGCTGTCCAACGAAGTGGATCGCCTGCGCGTGCAAGCGGTTCAGCAGTTCGGTGGCAACATCAAGCCTGACCAACTGCCGGCCGAGCTGTTCGAAGAACAAGCCAAGCGCCGCGTTGTACTGGGCCTGGTCGTGGCCAAAGTGGTTGAGCAGTTCGACCTCAAGCCTGACGAAGACCGCGTTCGCGAAATGATCCAGGAAATGGCTTCGGCCTACCAGGAGCCTGAGCAGGTCGTGGCTTGGTACTACAAGAACGACCAACAGCTGAACGAAGTACGTTCGGTTGTGCTGGAAGAACAAGTTGTGGATACTGTTCTGCAGAAGGCTAAGGTGACCGATAAAGCGGTCTCTTACGAAGAAGCAGTCAAACCGGCGGAAGCAGCACAAGCCGACTGATTGTCCAACTCGTTGGAAATACAACCATAAGCCAGCCTCGCGCTGGCTTATGCGTTTTCAAGACATGACTATTTGGGAGTAACTGCAGAGCATGTTCCGTAATTCCTATATTCAGCAGAACTCTGATATCCAGGCCGCTGGCGGCCTGGTCCCGATGGTTGTCGAGCAGTCTGCTCGTGGCGAGCGCGCCTATGACATCTACTCGCGTCTTCTCAAGGAGCGAGTGATTTTCCTGGTCGGCCCTGTAGAGGACTACATGGCCAACCTGATCTGTGCGCAACTGCTGTTCCTTGAAGCGGAAAACCCGGACAAGGACATCCATCTCTACATCAACTCCCCAGGCGGTTCGGTAACGGCGGGCATGTCGATCTACGACACCATGCAGTTCATCAAGCCAAACGTGTCGACGACCTGTATCGGCCAGGCCTGCAGCATGGGCGCATTCCTGCTGACCGCAGGTGCCGAGGGCAAGCGTTTCTGCCTGCCTAACTCGCGTGTGATGATTCACCAGCCACTGGGCGGTTTCCAGGGCCAGGCATCGGACATCGAGATTCACGCCAAGGAAATCCTCTTTATTCGTGAGCGTCTCAACACGCTGATGGCCAAGCACAGCGGTCGCACCTTGGAAGAAATCGAGCGCGACACCAACCGTGACAACTTCATGAGCGCCGAAGCCGCACGTGATTACGGGTTGATCGACGCTGTGATCGACAAGCGCCCCGCTTAATATAAGCCGCTCAAAATAGGGCTGGTCGGCATGTCCGACCACTTGCGGGCTTGAAAAAGCCCGCATAAGCCTTCATCTTGTGTTGCAAGCCTATCGGATTTGGATCGAACGAATGACTGACACCCGCAACGGCGAGGACAACGGCAAGCTGCTCTATTGCTCCTTCTGCGGCAAAAGCCAGCATGAAGTGCGCAAGTTGATTGCCGGCCCCTCGGTGTTTATCTGCGACGAGTGCGTCGACCTGTGCAATGACATCATCCGCGAGGAGGTGCAGGAAGCCCAGGCCGAGAGCAGTGCGCATAAATTGCCTTCGCCTAAAGAAATCAGCGGCATCCTTGACCAGTATGTGATTGGTCAAGAGCGTGCAAAGAAGGTTCTGGCCGTAGCGGTGTACAACCACTACAAGCGCTTGAACCAGCGTGACAAGAAAGGTGACGAAGTTGAACTCGGCAAGAGCAACATCTTGCTGATCGGTCCTACAGGCTCGGGTAAAACCCTGCTTGCAGAAACCCTCGCTCGCCTGCTGAACGTTCCGTTCACCATCGCCGACGCCACCACCCTCACCGAGGCTGGCTACGTGGGTGAAGATGTCGAGAACATCATTCAGAAACTGCTGCAGAAGTGCGACTACGACGTAGAGAAGGCCCAGATGGGTATTGTCTACATCGACGAAATCGACAAGATTTCGCGCAAGTCCGACAACCCGTCGATCACCCGGGACGTTTCCGGTGAAGGCGTGCAGCAAGCCCTGTTGAAACTGATCGAAGGCACGGTCGCTTCCGTACCGCCACAAGGCGGCCGCAAGCACCCGCAGCAGGAATTCCTGCAGGTCGATACGCGTAACATCCTGTTTATCTGTGGTGGCGCGTTCTCCGGTCTCGAAAAGGTCATCCAGCAGCGTTCTACCCGTGGCGGCATTGGTTTCGGCGCGGAAGTACGCAGCAAGGAAGAAGGCAAGAAGGTGGGCGAGTCCCTGCGTGAAGTCGAGCCTGACGATCTGGTCAAGTTCGGTCTGATCCCGGAATTCGTTGGCCGTCTGCCGGTCCTGGCGACGTTGGACGAGCTGGATGAGGCTGCTCTGATTCAGATCCTCACCGAGCCGAAGAACGCCCTGACCAAGCAATACGCGAAGCTGTTCGAAATGGAAGGCGTGGACCTCGAGTTCCGTACCGACGCGCTCAAATCAGTGGCCAAGCGGGCACTGGAGCGCAAGACCGGTGCACGTGGTCTGCGTTCGATCCTCGAAGGCGTATTGCTCGACACCATGTACGAAATCCCCTCGCAGTCCGAGGTGAGTAAAGTGGTGATCGACGAAAGCGTTATAGAAGGTAAGTCCAAGCCACTGTATATCTACGAAAACAGTGAGCCGGCTGCCAAGGCTGCGCCTGACGCGTAAGCGTTTGGTAGTTGCTTTACAAACAAGGGGCCTCTAGGGGCTCCTTTGTTTTTTGGGTGAGTTTTAGCTGTAGGGTTTTTCCTGCGTTTAACTGCTGGCATTGAGCTTGTTTTTTTCGCAAGCAGCCCCCATCTTGGCTTCAAGCTTATTTTTCATCTGTCATAGAGGCGAAATCATGAAGACCACCATTGAATTGCCTCTCCTGCCGTTGCGTGATGTCGTCGTCTATCCGCACATGGTTATCCCGCTGTTCGTGGGGCGCGAGAAGTCTATCGAAGCCCTTGAGGCAGCGATGACGGGCGACAAGCAGATCCTGCTGTTGGCCCAGAAGAATCCTGCTGATGATGATCCTGGCGAAGACGCCCTGTATCGTGTCGGCACCATTGCCACTGTCCTGCAATTGCTCAAGCTGCCTGATGGCACCGTCAAGGTGCTGGTGGAAGGCGAGCAGCGCGGTGCGGTCGAGCGCTTCATGGAAGTGGACGGCCACCTGCGTGCCGAAGTGGCGCTGATCGACGAAGTCGAAGCCCCAGAGCGCGAGTCCGAAGTCTTTGTACGCAGCCTGCTCTCGCAGTTCGAGCAGTATGTGCAGTTGGGCAAGAAAGTCCCGGCTGAAGTCCTGTCTTCCCTCAACAGCATTGATGAGCCAAGCCGCCTGGTCGATACCATGGCTGCGCACATGGCACTGAAAATCGAGCAGAAGCAGGACATCCTCGAAATCATCGACCTGTCCACCCGTGTCGAACACGTGTTGGCGTTGCTGGATGCCGAAATCGACCTGTTGCAGGTTGAAAAACGCATCCGTGGTCGTGTGAAGAAACAAATGGAGCGCAGCCAGCGCGAGTACTACCTGAATGAGCAGATGAAGGCCATTCAGAAAGAACTCGGCGACAGCGAGGACGGCCACAACGAAATCGAAGAGCTGAAAAAGCGCATCGACGCCGCAGGCCTGCCTAAAGACGCCCTGACCAAAGCCACTGCCGAGCTGAACAAGCTCAAGCAGATGTCACCGATGTCGGCCGAAGCCACCGTGGTGCGCTCCTACATCGACTGGCTGGTGCAAGTGCCGTGGAAGGCGCAGACCAAAGTGCGCCTGGACCTGGCCCGCGCCGAAGATATTCTCGACGCCGACCACTATGGCCTCGAAGAAGTCAAAGAACGCATCCTCGAATACCTCGCCGTGCAAAAGCGCGTGAAGAAGATTCGTGGGCCGGTGTTGTGCCTGGTCGGTCCACCGGGTGTGGGTAAAACCTCCCTGGCCGAGTCGATTGCCAATGCGACCAACCGCAAATTCGTACGCATGGCCCTCGGCGGCGTGCGTGATGAGGCGGAAATTCGTGGTCATCGCCGTACTTACATCGGTTCGATGCCAGGAAGATTGATTCAAAAGATGACAAAGGTGGGTGTACGCAACCCGCTGTTCCTGCTCGATGAAATCGACAAAATGGGCAGCGACATGCGTGGCGACCCTGCGTCGGCCTTGCTGGAAGTGCTCGACCCCGAGCAGAACCACAATTTCAACGACCATTACC
The DNA here is from genome assembly GCF_024655625.1 of Pseudomonas sp. 18.1.10. Lineage (NCBI taxonomy): Bacteria > Pseudomonadati > Pseudomonadota > Gammaproteobacteria > Pseudomonadales > Pseudomonadaceae > Pseudomonas > Pseudomonas sp. 18.1.10. Next base: position 6,726 of record NZ_JANLGL010000140.1, on the reverse strand, counting down.
TGGAAGTCGACTACGACCTGTCCGACGTAATGTTCCTGTGCACCTCCAACTCCATGAACATTCCGCCAGCGTTGCTGGACCGGATGGAAGTGATTCGTCTGCCGGGTTACACCGAAGACGAGAAGATCAACATCGCCGTCAAGTACCTCGCGCCCAAGCAGATTTCGGCCAATGGCCTGAAGAAAGGCGAGATCGAATTTGAAGTCGGCACGATCCGCGACATCGTCCGGTACTACACCCGCGAAGCCGGTGTGCGTGGCCTGGAGCGCCAGATTGCGAAGATCTGCCGCAAGGCGGTCAAGGAACATGCGCTGGAAAAACGCTTCTCGGTGAAGGTCACGGCCGACTCCCTGGAGCACTTCCTCGGCGTGCGTAAATTCAGCTACGGCCTGGCCGAGCAACAGGATCAAGTCGGTCAGGTGACTGGCCTGGCGTGGACCCAGGTGGGCGGCGAGTTGCTGACCATCGAAGCCGCAGTCATCCCGGGCAAGGGCCAGCTGATTAAGACCGGTTCGTTGGGTGATGTGATGGTCGAATCCATCACCGCCGCGCAAACCGTGGTGCGCAGCCGCGCCAAGAGCCTGGGGATTCCCCTGGACTTCCACGAGAAGCACGACACCCACATCCATATGCCGGAAGGGGCGACCCCGAAGGATGGCCCTAGCGCGGGTGTAGGCATGTGCACGGCGCTGGTGTCGGCATTGACGGGGATTCCTGTGCGTGCGGATGTCGCCATGACCGGCGAAATCACCCTGCGCGGCCAGGTATTGGCGATCGGTGGCCTGAAAGAGAAATTGCTCGCGGCTCACCGTGGCGGTATCAAGACCGTGATCATTCCTGAAGAGAATGTTCGCGACTTGAAGGAAATTCCTGACAACATCAAGCAGGATCTGCAGATTAAACCGGTTAAATGGATTGACGAGGTCCTGCAAATTGCGCTGCAATACGCGCCGGAGCCCTTGCCGGATGTGGCTCCAGAGATAGTTGCAAAGGACGAAAAACGCGAGTCTGATTCCAAGGAAAGAATTAGCACGCATTAATGCGAATAAGCCTGGGGGCTTCCTTGACAGCTTTTTAGAGCCCTTGTTATAAAGCGGCTCTTATAAGTGTCTGTAGGCCATTCAGCACTGGTTTTTGCTTTCACCAAAAAACTTAGAATCATACTCAATAGATATATAAGGGGACTTAGAGTGAACAAGTCGGAACTGATTGATGCTATCGCTGCATCCGCTGATATCCCGAAAGCTGCTGCTGGCCGTGCGCTGGATGCAGTAATCGAATCCGTCACTGGCGCTCTGAAGGCCGGCGACTCCGTAGTACTGGTAGGCTTCGGTACTTTCTCTGTGACTGACCGCCCAGCTCGCACTGGCCGTAACCCACAGACTGGCAAAGCACTGCAAATCGCTGCTGCCAAGAAACCAGGTTTCAAAGCCGGTAAAGCCCTGAAAGAAGCTGTTAACTAAGCTTCGATCCAGCCTTTACCTACCCGGGTCGAACGCAGGTTCGACCTGGCAGCGGAGCGGCAGCAGACCCACGTATCCATCGGGTCGCCAAGCCGGGGGGAGAACGAAAGCCCCCGTCCGCTCCGCCAGTTGCGAGAAGGCGCATCCTTGGATGCGCCTTTCTTATATCCGTACTCTACCCACGCTCCACGGTTGCCAATTTTTGAAGTTCAACCGTTTCTGGGGGACGCATGCTGCAAAATATCAGGGACAATTCACAAGGCTGGATTGCCAAGACCATTATCGGGATCATCGTCGCGTTGATGGCGTTCACCGGTATCGAAGCCATTTTCCAGGCTTCCGGTAACAACAAGCAGGACGTGGCCAAGGTCAACGGTGAAGAGATTACTCAAACCGAATTGAGCCAGGCCGTCGATATGCAACGCCGTCAGCTGATGCAACAGCTGGGCAAGGATTTCGACGCTTCGCTGCTGGACGAAAAACTGCTGCGCGAAGCGGCCCTCAAGGGTTTGATCGATCGCAAGCTGTTGCTGCAAGGCGCTGCGGACTCCAAGTTCGGCTTCTCCGAGGCGGCACTGGACCAGACGATCCTGCTGACGCCTGAGTTCCAGGTGGACGGCAAGTTCAGCCCTGAGCGCTTTGACCAGGTGATCCGTCAGCTGGGCTACAGCCGTATGCAATTCCGTCAGATGCTGACGCAGGAAATGCTCATCGGCCAGGTTCGCGCAGGTATCGCTGGCAGCGGTTTTGTCACCGATGCCGAAGTGCTGGCATTCGCCCGCCTGGAAAAACAGACCCGCGATTTCGCCACCGTCAACATCAAGGCCAACCCGGCTGCGGTGAAGCTCACTGACGACGAGGTCAAGGCTTACTACGACCAGCACGCCAAAGAGTTTATGACCCCGGACCAGGTGGTCATCGACTACCTGGAATTGAAGAAGTCGTCCTTCTTCGACCAGGTCAGCGTCAAGGACGAAGAGCTGCAGGCTGCCTATCAGAAAGAAACCGCCAACCTCGCTGAACAGCGTCGTGCCGCGCACATTCTGATTGAAGTCAACGACAAGGTCACCGAGGCGCAAGCCAAGGCCAAGATCGAAGAGATCCAGGCGCGCCTGGCCAAGGGTGAGAAGTTCGAAGCCCTGGCCAAGGAGTTCTCCCAGGATCCAGGTTCTGCCAACAATGGCGGCGACCTCGGCTTTGCCGGCCCTGGCGTCTACGACCCGGACTTCGAAACCGCCCTGTATGCGTTGAAGCAGGACCAGGTTTCGGCACCGGTTCGCTCGTCCTTCGGTTGGCACTTGATTAAGCTGTTGGGCGTTGAAGCACCCCAGGTGCCATCGTTTGCCAGCCTGAAAGACAAGCTGACCCGCGAGCTCAAGACCCAGCAGGTTGAGCAACGTTTTGTCGAAGCGACCAAGCAATTGGAAGATGCGGCATTCGAGGCCTCCGACCTGGCTCAACCGGCGTCCGACCTGAAGCTGACCGTGCACACCTCCGCGCCGTTTGGCCGTGAAGGTGGCGAAGGTGTTGCGGCCAACCGTGCCGTGCTCACCGCCGCGTTCAGCCCGGAAGTGCTGGATGAGGGTGCCAACAGCACCGCCATCGAGCTGGACCCGGAAACCATCATCGTGCTGCGTGCCAAAGAGCATCTGAAGCCAACGCAACTGCCGCTGGAAAGCGTAGCAGCAGCGATTCGCGCACAGATGAGCAAGGAACGTGCAAGCGCAGCGGCCAAGGCCCACGCTGACGAGTTGATCGCCAGCCTGCGTGACGGCAAGACGCCATTGAACCAACCGGTCGATGGCCAGGCGTGGAAAGTGACTGAAGCGGCCAGCCGCAATCAGGAAGCGATCGACCCAGCCGTGCTGCAAGCCCTGTTCCGCATGCCCAAGCCTGCGGCCAAGGACAAGCCGACCTTCACCACCGTGACCCTGGCTGACGGTAGCCTGGTGATCGTGCGCTTGAACGGCGTTAACGAAGCGGCTGCCCCGACGGACGAAGAAAAGGCGCAAATCCGCCGCTTCCTCGCTTCCCGCGTTGGCCAGCAAGACTTTGCTGCGTACCGCAAGCAGTTGGAAAGCCAGGCTGACATCAAGAAGTTCTGATGCCAGCTTGAACAATAAGCCCCCGGCCTGAAAAGACCGGGGGCTTTTTCATGGGCGTTTAAAAAGGGCCAGGGCCATCAACCCCACCACCGCCCACGGAAATGCGATTACCCCCCAGCCCTGCAGCAGCAAGCCACCCACCAACCCACCGCCTGCGATGCCCAGGTTCCACACGGTGACCAGCATCGACTGCGCGGCATCCGCCGAGTCGCCAGCGGCCTTGGCCAGAGCGGTTTGCAACAAGGCCGGCAGGCCGCCGAACGCCAGGCCCCATAAGGCCACGGCGAGGTAGATCACGCTGGGGGAGGTGATCCAGAACGCCAACGCCAGGGCGATCAGGCCAAACAGCACGCAACTGAACAGCACCAGCTTGCGTAACCAGCGATCGATCAACACGCCCGTCATCCAGATGCTCAACAGCGCGGCGACACCAAAGACCAGCAGCACGCGGTCAATCTCCCCCGCAAGTCCGGCGGGAACCAACAGTGGAGCGATGTAGGTGTAGAGAATGTTGTGGGCCAGCACGTAGGTAAACGTCACCCACAGCACCGGACGAATCCCGGGCAAGGTCAATACCTGACGCAGGCCCAGGCGTTTGCCGGTGGCTTGCCCGGCAAAATCCGGCAGCTGCCAGCGCGCCCAGATCAGCAACACCAGCGTCAGCCCGGTCATGATCGCAAAGCTCAGGCGCCAGCCGACGACGGTCCCCAGCAAGGTACCCGCCGGGACGCCGAGGGATAACGCCAGCGGCGCGCCCAGCATCGCTACGGCAATCGCTCGGCCTTGCAGGTGGGGCGCGACCATCCGGCTCGCATAACCCGCCAGCAGCGCCCAGAGCAGTCCGGCAAAGACCCCGGCGAAAAAGCGCGCCACTAGGGTCAGCCCGTAATGGCTTGAGAGCGCGGTGACGCTGTTGACTAAGGCAAAACCACCGATGGCCACGAGCAGCAATGGCCGTCGGCGCCAGCCGCGGGTCCACAAGGTCAGCGGGATGGCGGCGAGCAATGAGCCCAGGGCGTAAAACGTGACCAATTGGCCGACGAGGGCGGGTGACACCCCCAGGCCCTCGCCCATTTGTGGCAAAAGCCCGGCGGGCATGGCTTCGGTAAGGATGGTGATAAATCCGGCGCATGCCAGTGCCAATAAACCACCCAACGGGAGCCTATCGTCCTGGGCTGTGGTTGCGGATTCGCTAAGTGCTGTCATGACGCTATATCCCTGAAAAAGACCAAGGCGCCAGAGTAGGGGGCTGTGGGCGGCGGAAAAACAGGCTAAGGTTCCGAACTTATCGGACAGGGGTGTCCGCAATGGAGGGGCATCATGGACAGTCTGGGCAGTCTTTCGATATTCGTGCAGGTCGCGGAGGCCCGCAGCTTCACCGCTGCCGGGCGCGTGCTGGGCATTTCTTCCTCGGCGGTAGGCAAAAGCATTGCACGCATGGAAGAACGTCTCGGCGTGCGCCTGTTCCACCGCAGTACGCGCAGCATCACCTTGACCGCCGAGGGTGCGTTGTTCCTTGAGCGCTCGCGGCGCATCCTGGCCGAGGTCGAGGCGGCTGAGCGCGAGCTGACCGAGGCCAGCGCCACACCGCGGGGCAAACTGCGCATCAGCGTGCCGCAAGTGCGCGGCCTGTTGATGCCGGTGCTCAGCGACTTTATGCGTGCCTATCCGGAGATCGAGCTGGATGTGGATTTTTCCGACCGCATGGTGGACGTGATCGAGGAAGGTTTCGACGCGGTGATTCGCACCGGCAAGCCGGAAGATTCGCGCTTGATGGCGCGGCACCTGGGGCATTACCAGTTGGTGCTGGTCGGCACGCCGGCGTATTTCCAGGAACACGGCACCCCACAACGGCCCCAGGACTTGAGTGACCATGCCTGCCTGCGGCACAAGTTCTGCGCCACCGGCAAGCTGGAGGCGTGGCCGCTGCGCCTCGAGCCCGGCGAGACTGAACCGACCTTGCGTACGCCCTTGGTCAGCACCACCATCGAATCCCTCAACCACGTGGCGCACGAAGGGCTGGGCGTCGCTTGCCTGCCCGATTACATGGTCAACCAGGCCGTGGGAGCAGGGCGCTTGCAACGGGTGCTGGACGACTACCTGGAGCACCGTGGCAGTTTCTGGATGCTGTGGCCCTCCAGCCGCCATGCCTCAGCCAAATTGCGCGTGTTTATCGACCATATGTGCGCTGGTCTTTTTCCTGCAGGCCCCAGCGCGTAGGGCTGTGACGTTTTACCGACAGGAATCCGCGCGCCAAGGCCTCGTTCTGTTGCACAATACCGCCCGGACCGTTTTTCTCAGGATTTTCAATGTTGACATCATTTCACTTGCGCAGCCTTGGCCTGGCGCTGGTGCTGGCGGGCGCCGCGGGCTGCTCGTCACCCAAGACCGCTATTTATGAACATGAGAATTTCGACGACTCCGGTACGTTTTCCCGTGACTACCCAGTGACCGATGTGGCTGCGTGCGAAGCCGCGCGCCGTGCGTTGCTGAGCCAGGGCTACATCATCACCAGCAGCGATCCGAAGCTGGTGGTAGGTAACAAGAGTTTCCAGCAGACCGGCGAGAGCCATCTGCAGATCAGCTTCAACGTGGTGTGTGCCGATGATGGCAAGGGCACCAACCACTCGACGATGTTTGCCAACGCCTTGCAGGACCGCTACGCTCTGAAGAAGGTCAACAACTCCGCGAGCCTGGGGGTTGGCGTGCTGGGTTCGGTGTCGATGCCGATTGGCTCCACCGATGACTCGATGGTGAAGGTGGCGAGTGAAACCGTGTCGGCGCCGAAGTTCTACGAGCGTTACTTTGCGCTGGTGGACGTGTTCCTGCCGCAAGAAGTGAAGAAGGCCGAGCATATTCCCGAGCAGCCGAAAGCTGACCTGGGTGTGCCGGAGCCGAAGGCCGCGCCGGTTGCCGAGAAGGTCGAGGCGCCCGCGGCTGCCGAGCCGGTGGCCCCGCCGGCAGAAGCTGCACCGATTGCCCCTCAAGAGGCGCCAGCGCCTGCGCCGGCGACGAGCAACCCGGACCTGCCGGCGCCGACCGAAGCGATTCCTCCGCTGCCTGGCACCAATCCTTAGGTAGTCGACGATCCAATGTGGGAGCGGGCTTGCTCGCGAATGCGGTGTGTCAGTCAACAGATTCATTGGCTGATCCACTGC
>NZ_JANLGL010000013.1:0-55264 GCF_024655625.1 Pseudomonas sp. 18.1.10 | reverse complement strand
TCTTGCTCCCGACAGACGCTGATCATTAAGCAAGATGTGTTGGGCGAACGCTTACCACCCACCTCTACGGCACCCACCACAGTTGGCTGCTCGGTCTATTGCGCCGCCGCCTGAATGACCGCTGGGATGCCGCCGACCTGGCCCACGACACCTTCATCCGCATCCTCAACCGCCCACCCAGCGAGACCGATCACCTGCGCCAGCGCTCCTACCTGGCCACCATCGCCCGGGGTTTGTGCATCGATCACTGGCGCCGCCGCCAACTGGAAAAAGCCTGGCTCGACAGCCTGGCCCTGCGCCCGCAAGACACCCAGCCGTCGCCGGAACAGCGCGCGATCATCGTCGAGACCCTCTACGAAGTAGACGCCATGCTTGCCCGCCTGCCGCGAAAGGTCAGCGAAGCCTTCCTGCTCGCCCAACTCCACGGCCTGCCCTACCAGCAGATTGGCGAACAGCTGGGCGTGGGCGAGCGCATGGTCAAGAAATACATGGCCCAGGCCCTGCTGCATTGCGCGATCCTCGAAGCCGAGCTGGACGGGATGCTGGTGCAATGACCACCCCCGGCACACTCAGCCATGCCAGCCTGGAACAGGCGGCGCAATGGTACGTGCGCTTGCAGGATTCAGGCAGCGCCCACGAGCAACAGCGCTGGCAGGCCTGGGTTGTGCAGAACCCCGAGCACTTGGCGGCCTGGCAGTATGTCGAGCGCGTCAGCCAACGCTTCGCGCCGCTGCTGGAGCAACCGCAAAACGCCGGCCGGGCCTTGCGCAGTTCCCGTCGGCAAACCCTCAAGACGTTGCTGGTGCTGTGCGGTGGCTCGACACTGGCCTGGGGTGCCTGGCGCCACACCGCCCTGCCCCGGCTGGTGGGCGGTTGGAGCGCGGACTACGCCACCACCCGTGGCGAAACCCGCGATGCGTTGCTGGCCGACGGCAGCCATGTGTGGCTCAACGCATTGACCGCGCTGGATGTGCGCTTTGATACGGCGCAACGCCTGTTGCGCCTGCGCTTTGGCGAGGTACTGATCGACACCGCCAAGGACGCCCACCGGCCGTTCCTGGTGGACACCGAACACGGCCGCCTGCAAGCGCTGGGCACACGCTTCAGCGTGCTGCACACCGAACACCGCACCCAACTGAACGTCTTCGACGGCCGCGTGCAGGTCAGCACGCCCAACGGGGCAGTGCGCATCATCGAAGCCGGCCAGCAAGTCTGGTTTACCCGCGAACACATCGACAGCACTGCCGCCGCGTCCCCCACCCGTGAAGCCTGGAGCCACGGCGTGCTGCTGGCCGACAACCTGCCGCTGGGCCAACTGATCGCCGAACTCAACCGCTACAGCCCCGGCCACCTCGGCTGTGACCCGGCGGTGGCGCAGTTGCCGGTGATGGGCTCGTTTCCGCTCAAGGACAGCGACCACGCCTTGCACCTGCTGCAAGCCGCGCTGCCGATTCGCCTCGACCGCCCGCTGCCGTGGTGGGTCACCGTAGTCCCCCGATAAAAATCTGCCTGCGCCAGTTCCCCTTTTGAACACTCGTTCGGTTAACCCTGCAGACGCTTTCAATTCGCCGTTCGATCTGATTCAAAGGGAACCCTTCATGTCGCAACCTGCTCGTTTCGCGCTGCGCCCATTGGCGCTGGCCACTTCACTGTTTTGCCTCGGCCTACCCACGGCGTACGCCGCCGAGCCGGACGCCACCCAGCAAGCCACGCGCAGCTACCGCATCGCGGGCGGCTCCCTGGTCAGTGTGCTGAACAGCTTCGCCGCGCAATCGGGCATTTTCATCGCCGGCCATAACAACCTCGCCGCCGGCAAGACCAGCCCCGGACTGAATGGCAACTACACCCCGGCCAGCGGCTTGCAGCGCCTGTTGCAAGGCAGCGGCTTGCAGGCACAGCCCCAAGGCAACAACGGCTACGTGCTCGAACTGATCCCGGCCAACGGCGACGCCCTGGAGCTGGGCGCCACGACGATTTCCGGCGAGCAACTGGGCGCCACCACCGAAGACAGCCCTTCCTACACCACCGGGTCCATGGCCTCGGCCACCGGCCTGCCGCTGTCGATGCGCGAAACCCCGCAATCGGTCACCGTGATTACCCGCCAACAGATGGATGACCAGGGCTCCAACAGCATCGCCGACACCCTGCGCCGCGCCCCCGGCATCAGCGTGCAGAACTACGACAGCGAGCGCTGGGAGTTTTCCGGGCGCGGCCTGCCGATCACCAATTTCCAGTACGACGGCGTCAACTCGACCTACGACGGCGTGTACGACTACGGCACCACCAGCACCGATATGGCGGTGTATGACCACCTGGAAATCATCAAGGGTTCGGCCGGTTTGCTCAGCGGCTCCGGCGACCCGTCGGCCACCGTCAACCTGATCCGCAAAAAACCCACCGCCGCCTTCAAGGCTTCGGCGACGCAGACCTTGGGTTCGTGGGACAACTACCGTACCGAAGGGGATATCTCCGGGCCGCTGACCGAATCCGGCAATGTGCGCGGGCGTTTTGTCGGGGTGTATCAGGATCGCCAGTCCTACCTGGACCACTACCAGAACACCAAGGACATCGCCTACGGCATTCTGGAAGCCGACCTCACGCCCGACACCCTGCTGACCTTTGGCATCGACCAGCAAAACACCCGCTCCCGTGGCGCCACCTGGACCGGTTTCCCGATGTTCTTCAGCGACGGCTCGCGCACGAACTTCTCGCGCTCGTTCAACCCCGCCGCCGACTGGAGCCGCCGCGACTTCACCAACCAGACACTCTTCGCCTCCGTGCAACAGAAACTGGCCAACGACTGGTCGCTCAAAGTCAGCCTCGACCGCAAGCGCAGTCAGCACGACACCCTGCTCGCCTCCGCCAGCGGCGGCAACCCGGACCCGGTCAGCGGCGAAAACATGTATATGTTCATGGGCAAGTACAAAGGCGACCAGGTGCAGAACACCCTGGACGTCAACGTCAGCGGCCCCTTCAGCCTGCTGGGTCGCGAGCACGAGTTGATCCTGGGTTTCATGGCCACCCGCTCGAAACAGGATGTGCCGGTGTACGGCTCGATCTACCCCAGCGTGGGTGGCAGCATCTTCGACTGGCACGGCGAGTACGCCAAGCCGGACATTCCCCGCAGCGGCCAGAACGACATCGTGCAACGCCAGACCGGCGCGTACCTGGCCACGCGCCTGAAGCCCACCGACGACCTGTCAGTGATCCTCGGCGCACGGGTCAACACTTTCAGCGGCACCGACACCACCGACTTCTACGACCCGACCAAAGCCGACAACCGCACCACCTATCGGCAGAGCGGCGTGGTCACACCGTACGCCGGCCTGGTCTACGACCTCGATGACACCTGGTCGGCCTACACCAGCTACACCCAGATCTACCGCCCGCAAACCAGCAAGGATGCCGACCGCAAGCTGCTCGACCCGGTGGAAGGCGACACCTACGAGGCGGGCCTCAAGGCCGCGTTCTACGATGGCCGCTTGAACGCCAGTTTCGCCGTGTTCCGCATCGAACAGGACAACGTCGCCCAATACGTTTCCGGGTTTGATACCGACTCGGTATACCGCGCAATTGCCGGCGCCACCACCAAGGGCTTTGAAGCCGAGCTGTCGGGCGAAGTGCTGGACGGCTGGAACGTCTCGGCCGGCTACACCTACCAGCACACCCGCGATGCCGATGACGGCTACGTGTACAGCTCGGTACTGCAAACCACCACGCCGCAGCAGGTGGTGCGCCTGTTCAGTTCCTATCGCCTGCCCGGCGCCCTGGACAACGTCACCGTGGGCGGCGGCGTGAACTGGCAGAGCGCGTTCTTTGGCAACGTGTTCCAGCCCGACCCGAGTGACAGCGTCAACGGCGGCGACTACGCGCGCATCACCCAGGACAGCTACTACCTGGTGGACTTGATGGCCCGCTACCGTTTCAACGAGCACCTGAGCACCACGCTGAACGTGAAGAACCTGTTCGATAAAAAGTACTACACGGGCCTGGGCAATTTCGGCACCGGTTTCTACGGCGAGCCGCGCAGCCTGCAATTGGCCACGCGCTGGGACTTCTAACGCCTACAGCCGTGGCTGAGAGCCGCCACGGCATCCGCTGAACCGCCTGCTGTCAGCCTGCACCCCATTGACGCAAACATGGGGTTTACGCCACGACAGGAGGCTGTCCCATGGATGGACCACGCATTAGCAAACGCTCCCCCGATGATTTTTCCAGCCCGTCAGCCAGCACCCGCTATTCGGCCCTAGTGCTGAGCCTGCGCGACGACCTGCGCAAGCAAGGCGACAAGGAGCTGATCGACCAACTGCTGATCGCACTGAACACCCCACCCGACCAGGCGCTTCCCGCCCCAACCCACCCCACCATCGTGTCCGAGTTGTCGCTGCTGGGGCAGTGGGCCGAAGTGTTTCGCAAGGCCTTCAATCAGTCAGAGCTGCTGGACTGGGCGGACCGCCGGCGCCTGGATTTCACCACGCTACGCATCCACAACGGCACCCTTGAAGGCAAAGTGCTCGGCCAGCGCACCCTCTACCGTTTTACCCTCGCCGACGCCTCAGGGTGGTGGAAGGTGTCCAGCGTGCTGGTGTTCGTCAGCCAACTGCTGGACCCGGCCGAACTGGGCATGGCGTACGTTGGCGAGCGCATCGACAACATCGCGCGCACCCTGCCCCTGGATCGGGTCCTGGCCTTCTACGGCTATCCCATCCCCGAAAACCGCCTGCAAGCGCAATTGATGATTGACGAGCTGCAGACCGCCCAAGCCTTTCCCGCAATCGATGAGGCGGGCAAAAGCCGCTCGCTGATCCATGCAGAACGCACCCAGCAGCGACTCGACTACCAACAGCTGGCCGACGCGCTGCAAGCCCTGGGTCGATTCGACAGCCTCGCGCTGTTTCGTACCCGCCTGCACCTGACGTCAGACTCACTGATGGCGCGCACGCTGAAGGAAGCCGCCCAGCGGCTGAAGGTGATCGTCGAAGACAACATCGTCGAGGGCCTGCAAGCGGCGACCGCGGAGTATTACTACGATCACCTCAAACAGGTGGTCCACGTGCTACCCAGGCGTGAAGCGGGGGAAATCCGCAGCCGCGAACTGCGCCCGAAAACACCCCATACCCGTTGGGAGATCCTGAGCCGGCTCGCCACCAAGCTGGGCACGGACATCTACCCCGAGCACAGCCTGAGCATCGCCGCGTGTTTGAAGGCGTACAACATTGAACGTCCCCTCACCCAAACAGCGCTGGCGAGCCTGGTCGTACGCCTGCGGCAATGGCCGATGCCGCCGGTGCCCACGCTCTTCGCCGACGCACGCAGCCTGCGCGAGCGCTTTGACTACAGCCTGCACGCGGGTTTTCTCAATGACCGCCACGCCATGCGCAAGGGGCTGTACAACGCCATCAGCCACGGCACCTTGAAAGGCCCCCGGGGGCTGGATGCGATTATCACGGTCGACGAAGATGACGTCCCCACGACCCTGGCGCCGGGCCGCCAGGCCCTGCAAACCCTTGCGAGCCAGCCGGAGTTTGTCGCGATACGCCAAAAGCTGCACATCGACCCCGACAGCCACATTTTGCTCAATGTGGACACCGGCCTCGCCGGCCGAAACCTGGAGGGCGAGTGGGTCTCATTGACCACCGAGGTATTGGCCGACAAAAAACTCAGCGCCATGCTGCGCAAGTTGCTGCCGCTGGCCATCCGTTCAGGCGGGCAACTGCGCACCAACGACGCGGTCAGCCTGCGCCAGGCGCTGCTGCTGTACGGGCACAAGTTGCCGGCCACCCTGGAGGACGCACGCCTCGCCGCACAACGCCTGACGATCACCGTGCCGTTGCGCTTGAAAGAAAACGACTACTGGCGCGCCCTCTCGCCGGCCCTGGAGGCGCAACCGATTGCCTGGACCTTGTCCGATACCGACCGGCAACGGGCAATTACCGTCAGTCGCACGTGGCTTCCCGAAGATGAACCCCATCTGTTCGGCTACCTCGCCCAACCGGTGCTGGAAGGCAAGTCACCGGTGGATATCCGCGCCGAGGCCGACCTGCTGATGATCCGCCTGATCGCGTCGCCACGGGCCCAGCAACTGGCCGCCAAACTGTCCTCGGACCTGCAACGGCACGGCGTCGATGCGATCGAGACCAGCGGCCACGCGAGCCGCAGTGCGTTGGTATGGGCTGCACTGATTCTGAGCCTGGACCCGGACATCGATACCCAACCTGCGCGTATCAATCGCCTGGACTGGACCGGCACGTTCTTCTGGGGAGAGTCGGCGGCCTTCGTCCGCCAGCAGTTGGAAAACAGCTTCCCACGCCTCGACCCAGGCCAGGCCGCGCTGGCCACGCACTTGATACTCTGTGGCCGCGCGCCGCACCTGCTGGTGCGTGAGATACCCGACTCGCTGCCCTATCTGGCGACCCAGACATGGGCACTGTTCCAGCAATACACAATCTACCTGGAAGAGCGGATGCCCGGCGCGGCGCGCCAGTTCTCCTATAACGAGATCATGTACCTGGCCCATCTACCGCCCGATGGCAAGTGGGCCCGCTTTCTACAAGGCCCCCTGACCGCGCCGGCTATCCAGGCGTGGGCCGTGACCAACGGCCTGTTGCCACGCCAACAACGCTACAGTGTCGAACAGAGCAATGCCGCGATTGCCGCGCTCAATGCCTTGCGCGCACGGTTGCGCACGGCCATGGAGGCCTTTGCCGCTCCGTTACCGGGCCGGCGCGCCCTGGCCCTGCAAGCCCTGGAAAAGGTCTACCCGCAGACCCCGTTGCTGGATGAGCTGATACTGATTGAGCTACCGGAAGACTCGGAAATTTCCGAGGACCGCTGGCCCGACGACGCCCCTCAGGGCAATCTATATTCCTTCGTGGACCTGTATATGGCCAATGAGCTGCAGGTGACGACGCAGCGCTGGCACTCCAGCGACAAACGCATCAAGTACCGCGAACTGGCGCCGCGCTTCGACCAGTTGAACGCGTTCAGCTCGCTGTTTGCGCAAACCTTCAACGAGCACCTGCTCCGCCTGCAGACCGCCTTGATCGACTACCTGCTGGATGCCTTGCCGGGGCTGACATTGCCCTGGCGCGAGGCGCTGGAGTTCGGCAAGGTGGAATTTTTTGCCCTGCGCGACGGCAGCGGAGCTGTCGGGACCTTCGGCCTGATCGTCTGCGCCAGCTTCTACCGCGACCGCCGTGTGTATGAATGCTTCCCCAAGCACCTGCTGATTCGCGCGCGTCATGACCTGGATTACGACACGCTGGTAGCGGCGGCGGATTCGCCCGGTCAGGCTGTCTCCAGCCTGGCGCTCGATTGGCCGGCTTATGCCTCGGGCGTCCAACCCATCGACGTGAGCGCCGTGAGCCGTGCCCCCGGCGTACGCATCCGCCGCCTCGACGAGGTGCTGCCCGCCGTCGGAACCCTGCCGGAAGCCGACGCCGATGGCCACCGTATTCCACGCAGCCTGGACTCGCCGCGCTCCCGTGCGGTGGCGAAAATCATCGTCGAGCGGCATTACCTGCAAGGCGCCGCCAAACTGAAGGAAAGCGCCGCGCAGGTACAGACGCTGGAACAGGTCAGTCGCGACGAAGACCCTTGGGCCGAGTACCTGCGCGCGGTCACACTCGCCACCCAGTGAGGCCTTGAACAACGGCCGGTTATAGATGAGTCTACGCACTGGTTCTTTTGGAGCACTGCGCCATGTCCTCGCCCGCAAGCCCGGCGGCCCCTTGTTTCTGGCGTGATGCCGCGCTGCCGTTTATCGAGGCGCGCACCATCGCCGACGGACGCAAGGTCACCTATACCCGGCACGCCCATGAGCATTTTTCCATCGGCGCGGTGACCCACGGGCGCAGCTACTACCACTACGGTGTCGAGACGTTTGAGATCAGCGCCGGCACGGTGGTGCTGATGAACCCCGGCGATGTGCACGCGTGCAACCCGATCCAGAATGAGCACTGGTCCTATCAGATGCTGTACCTCGATACGCCCTGGCTGACCGACCTGCAATACCAGCTGGGTTTCAGCACCGACCAGGGCTACCGAGCCTTCAGCACGCCCTACACCCGCGACCCGGTGCTGTACGACGGCCTGCTCGAACTGTACGCAACCCTGGTGGACGAGCACGCCGAGCACCTGCAAAAGCAGAGCGCGCTGGTGAGCTACTTCAGTGAAGTCCAACAGCGCCTCAACCCCGCCCAAGCGCCGTTGCGCGAGGTCAACCACAAGCTGGAACGGGCCGCCGACTACATCCGCGCGCAGTGCACCCAAGCCTTGAAACTGGAGGACATCTGCCTGGCCGCCGAGCTGTCGCCGTCTTACCTGATCCGCGCGTTCAAGCAGTATTACGGGTTCACGCCCCACGCTTTTCTGGTGAACCAGCGCATCCAGTTCGCCCGCACGCAACTGCGCCAAGGCGAGCTGATCGCGGATGTGGCCCTGGCCGCAGGCTTCGCCGACCAAGCGCATTTCCAACGGGCCTTCAAACAGCATTTCGCCGCGACGCCCGGGCAGTACCGCGACGTGCTCAAGCCATCAGCAAATAACCCACACTGGCCACCAGCAACGCGGCCATTGAGCGGTTGAACACACGCACACCCTGGGGGTTAGCCAGGTAGCGACGCAGAAAGGTGCCGGCATAGGCCCAGCACGCCACGGACAGGTAGCAGATCACCAGGTAGAGCGCCGCAAACAGCCAGACTTGGCGAGCGTCGCCATCAGCCACGAACAACCCCATCCCGGCCACGCACGCCAGCCAGGCCTTGGGGTTGAGCCATTGCATGATCGCGCCATAGAGCATCGAGGGTGCCGTGGCGCGGCCCTCGGCATTGAGCCGGCCATCGTCCATCGCCAACTTCCAGGCCATGTACAGCAAGAACGCGACTCCGCCCCACTGGATCAACTGCGTCAACAGCGGCCAGCGCACCAGCACTTCGTGCAGCCCCAGACCGATCAATACCAGCAACAAGGTAAAACCCGCCGCGGCGCCAAACACGTGCTTCTGACTGGCGGCAAAACCGAAGCGCGCACCGCTGCTGAGGGCGACCACATTGACCGGTCCCGGGGTGATCGAGGTGGCCAGGGCGAAGGCGGCCATGGAGATAATCAAGCTCATTGCGATTCCCTTTTTGTCATGACGCTAAAGATGGCGTCACGGTAAAGGGCGCGTCGCGGGCGGTATTGCACAAAATGCCCCTCGGGGCATTCACGTCTGCGACGCTGGCACCTGGGTGACGATATCGTCGAGGCCGAGTACCCGGCCATCCTCGGACAGCACCTCAACCTTGCGCAACGGTTTGAGCGAGCGCGCATCCAGTAGCCGCGTACCGCCCCACTCGGGTGCAGTGTGGGCCTCACCCCATTGCGCCAGGGTCACCAGTACCGGCATCAGCGCACGGCCCTTGTCGGTCAACTGGTACTCGCTGCGTGCGCCGACTTCACGGGTTTGCAGCAAGCCTTGCTCGACCATGTCCTTGAGCCGCGTGGCAAGAATATTTTTAGCCACACCCAGGTGCTTGTGAAAATCACCGAAACGCGTCACGCCGGCAAACGCGTCGCGGATAATCAGCAGCGTCCACCAGTCGCCCACCACGTCCAAGGCGCGAGCCACCGGGCAACCATCGCCTTCCAGGCATTTGCGTTTCATTGTCGGGCCTCCGGCCGTCGGGAAAATATGGTTGCATTATAGGACCAGTACCCTCAGGATAAAAACGGTTTCATTATTAAACCTAATTCGCAGCATGGAGTTCAGCATGGACATTCGTGGAAAAGTGGTACTGGTCACCGGTGCCAATCGTGGCCTGGGCAAAGCGTTCGTCAGCGCACTGCTCGAAGCCGGCGCGGCCAAGGTCTACGCCGGCGCGCGCAACCCTGCCAGCGTTGATATTCCAGGCAGCACGCCGATCGCCCTGGACATCACCGACGCCGCCAGCGTGCAGCACGCCGCGCAGCAGTGCCGCGACGTCAGCGTGGTCATCAACAACGCCGGTTTTCTCCAGTACGGCTCGCTGCTGGCCGAAGACAGCGTGGAGAACCTGCAGCAGCACTTTGACGTGAACACCTTTGGCACCTTGCGTGTAAGCCGCGCGTTCGCACCGATCCTCGCCGGCCAAGGCGGCGGCGCGCTGATTAACGTGCTCTCGGTACTGAGCTGGCTGAGCCCGCCGGGCACGGGCGGCTACAGCACGTCCAAGTCCGCCCAGTGGGGCTTGACCAACGGCCTGCGCGGCGAGTTGCGCGCACAAGGCACCCTGGTCATCGGCGTGCACCCCGCCTACATTGACACCGACATGGTCGCCGAGGTGCAGGCGCCGAAAAGCACGCCTCAGGAAGTGGTCGCACTGACCCTGCAAGCCCTGGCCGAGAACCGCGAAGAAGTGCTGGTCAGCGACACCAGCCATGGGGTGAAGGCATCGCTGTCCACGGACAGCCCGGTGTACCTCAACCATTAATCAAGGACACGTGCGTGCCCACCCCGGCACGCACACCTTCGGCCACCGCCAACGCCACGGAACCGGCGGCGAGGGAAGCATCGCCACAGGCAAATACGCCGGGGACGGAGGTCTGGCGAGTTTCGTCGCTGCTGACATAAGGGCCCGTAGGGCCATCGACCCTTGCGCAGCCTAACTGTTCGACCAGCGGGCTGATTCGCGTACGCGGTAGCGTGAACAGGCCATCCAGGCTGAAGACCCGGCCGTCCGCCAACTCCACATCGGCCCGCTCACCGCTGATGCGGCGCACCGCGCCACTTTCCCAGTGGACGCCACGCCGCTCCAACTGCGCCCGCTGTTCGGCATCCGGGGTGAATACGTCGTTGGTGAATAAGGTGGTCGGGCCCCAGTCCGGCAACATCAGCGCGTGATGCATTGCCAGCGCGGAACTGGCCAATACACCGATGCGCCCTTGTTCCAGCTCATAACCATGACAGTAAGGGCAATGGAATACCCGCGAGCCCCAGCGCTCCTGCAGGCCCTCGACAGCGGGCAACTCGTCCACTACGCCGGTCGCGAGGATCAGGCGGCGGGCGTCAAATTCGCCGTTGCATTGGGTGCTGATGCGAAACCCGTCCGCCTGGCCATGGGCCTGGAGCACGCTGTCCTGCACCCAACTCACTGTCGGGTACTCCATCAGTTGGCTGCGCCCCTCGGCGGCGATAACGTCGGGCGCCTGGCCGTCCTGGCCGAGAAAGCCATGGGAGGTGGCGGCAAACCGGTTGCGCCGCTGCCCCGCATCGATCACCAGCACCTTGCGTCGCGCCCTTGCCAGTTGCAGGCCCGCAGACAGGCCGGCATAACTGCCGCCCACGATAATGACGTCATACAGCATGATCGGTGACTCCGTGTTTTTCTGCGCCAGGGGGTCCTTGCGCTATCACGGCACACCATAAGTTACATGAAAATACAGCGTCAAGAGTCTCGCAACTTTTTAGGTTACGAACGATACTTCGCAGCGAATCGACCCTGAGGTTTTTTGATGAGAAACGACACCCGGCTTTCGCGCATGCTGCACGTGCTGATCCATATGGGCCGCCATGAAGAACGCGCGACCTCGGAGACCATCGCACAGATGCTCGGCACCAACCCGGTGGTCGTGCGGCGCACGCTTGGGTTGCTCAAGGAAAAAGGTTACGTACGCTCGGAAAAGGGCCACCAGGGCGGCTGGACACTGGGCAAACCCTTGAGTGAAATCACCTTGCTGGATATTCACCGCGCCCTGGGCACACCGTCGATCTTTGCCATCGGCCTGTCCACCGACCACCCGGAATGCCTGGTGGAACAGGCGGTGAACGCCGCCCTGACCGACGCCTTCGAACAGGCCCAGGCCCTGCTGTTGAAGCGCCTGGGCGATGTCAGCCTGGCGCAGTTGGCCGAGGACTTCGACGAGCGCTATCGCGTCGCAACGCTGCCCTAGCGCTGGGCCGGAATGCGGATGTCGCCCTCGCGGCAGGTGCTCTTCACGCTGCGCGGGCAGCCGGCGAACGCGAGGTCCTTGGTCAGGCACACGCGCACTTCCGACAACACCTTGCCCTTGCAGATCACCGCCAGGCCATGGTTGCCCATGCGCGGGTTGCTCTCGCGAAACAGCGCCTCGATCTCACGGGCCGGCAACGCAGGTGGGGTATTGAACGGCTGCAGTTGCGGCGGGATAACGACCACGCCGAGCGCCTCGTCGGTCTTGTCCAGGTATTGCAACGGCTCAAGCCCGGAACAGGTGCCATGCTTGGCCCATTCATGCTTGAGCAGTGCACGGGTCGGGAACAACGCCGCGCCCTTGTCCATTTCCTCGCGGGTCAACCGTGCCTGCGGGGCACATGACGCCGGCCAGCCGCCCCGGGCGTACTGCGGCCACAAACCGTGCAGCACAAAACCATAGCCTTTGCCCGAACACTGCTCGTTGTCCGGGTGCGTCAGGCAAAACGTCGGTGACCACGACAGCGATAACACATAAAAATCAAACTCGCCCGGCGTCCCTTGGATACGCGGGGCGGCGGCTGCACTTGTGGCCATGACCAGCCACAACACCATCCAGTATTTCATTCGTCGGTTTCCTTGGAAAAAACTCACCCTATCGCGCCTACCCAGGATGGTAGGGGTTACGTTGCAGCACCTTGTCCAGGATCCGATCGGTCTTCAACGCCTCGATGGCCAACGACGGATGCTCGGCTTCACCGCGGATATGCGCGTTCATGCCCAGCACGTGATGCCACTGGATATGCGCATGACACGGCACTTCAAGCACCTCGTGGGTTTCGCCGGCAAGCCGCAACGGTTGCTCGTCGAACACTGAAAACTCGATACGGCCGCGGCTGCCAATCAACTCGACACGATCTTCACGGCGGTCCGCGACGAAATTCCAGCAGCCCATGCCCAGTGCACCCGAGGCGAAACGCCAGCTGGCGGTCACTGCATCTTCGGCGGCATAACGGCCTTCCTGGCGCGACGTAAAGCCGGCCACTTCAATGATGTCCCCGGCCAGGTACTGAAACAGGTCGAAGCCATGGCTCGCCAGGTCGGCAAAGTAGCCACCACCGGCAATCGCCGGGTCAGTGCGCCAGTTGGCTGCGCTGGCATCTTCGACGGCAGGCGGTTTGCACAGGGTCCAGGTCAGGTGGCGCAACTCGCCAATGCGCCCTTCCTGCAGCCAATCCCGCACCTGCTGGAAGCGCGGCAGCGAGCGCCGGTAGTAGGCGACGAACAGATGCAACCCGGCGCGCTCGAAGGTGCGTTGCATCAACGCACTTTGCTCGGCATTCATCGACATGGGTTTCTCGACGCAACAATGCTTGCCGGCTGCCGCCACCATCAGGCTGTATTCAAGGTGACTGGAGGGTGGCGTGGCGATGTACACCGCATCCACTTCAGGGTCGTGGATCAGCGCTTGGGCGTCGGTATAGACGCGGGCAATGCCATGGCGTGCCGCATAATCGCGCACCGCTTCTTCACGGCGCCCCATCACGGCCACAAGCGCCGAACCTGGCACTTTGTAGTAAGCGGGTCCACTCTTTACCTCAGTGACACTGCCACAACCGATCATCCCCCAACGTACGGTGTCCATCTATGTTCCTCGGCCGTTCAAATCAAGGGCGCAGTATCCACATACCTTGAGGCCCTCGCCACCAGCACTTAGCATGACAATTGCATTACACTTTTATGACAATCATCCACCTGCGGGGGCACAGACGATGAAAATTCGCGCAACGGTCATTTGCGAACACGAGGGGCAAATCCTCTTCGTGCGCAAGGCCAGATCGAAATGGGCACTGCCGGGCGGCAAGGTCGAACCCGGCGAGCGTCCGGTTGGCGCCGCTGAACGGGAGCTGCAGGAAGAAACCGGGCTCAACGTGGACGGGTTGCTGTATTTGCAGGAATTGAAGGCGCGCGACACGTTGCATCATGTGTTCGAGGCGTCGGTGGTGAACATCGCCGATGCAAAGCCTTGTAACGAAATAGTCGATTGCCAGTGGCATGCCTATGGCGCGATGGACCAACTGGACACCACCGACGCCACCCGACATATCGTCAAATCCTTCCTGCGTCGCCTGTAACCTTCATTTCTGTTTTGTTTTGGCCTGCCCTCGCAAATACAACGCCTCCACCAGGTTCTGTCGCTCAGCCTGGGGCAGCGTGCTGGCGAATTGTGCCAGCGTCGTGTCCACCAGCGCGCGCAAGGCCATATCCGCTTCGCGCGCCTTGGCCAACTCGGCCACCAGTACGTCACGCTCCAGTGTCGGCGCTTGCAGTTGCTGGATCACCCCAAGCCGGGCTTCGCGACCGGCCATAATCAACGGCTGGCTGTCGGCACGGTTATGCCGCAGCAGTTGGCGCAGTTCCCGGCGGCGCTCCGGTGGCAACTTGAACATCGCCTGGCGCAGCCCGTGTTGGTTGACCACCGCTTCGACGGGTTTGGCCGTCGCCATCCAATGGTAGAGGCCACCGCCCACGCCACCGATCAAAAACACGTTGAGCAACACCGATAGCGCCAACCACGGTTTAAGGGACTTGGGCGTCATTGTTCGGTTTCCTCGGCGTTAACGCTAAACACGACTTCCGCATCGCCCTGATCGAAGACACTGGGCAGCACTTCGGAAGACAGCATTGGCAGCGGCACACTCATCGAGGCCACCAACACCCCGGCGGCAATGCCGGCAATCCCCACGCCCACCAGGCCGGCGGGTGACAGCCAGGTGGCATACCGCGACAGGAATGACGCCCGGCGCGGTACGGATTGGCGAATCTGCCTGGCCAGCGCCGGATCGCTGAGTAGCGCTGAGTGAGCATCCAACTGCGTATCCAACCCAGCGGCCTCATGCAAGGCCTGCCGGGCGCTGGGGTTGCCGCTGTCGAGCAGGGCCTGGGCTGGCGCCTGTTCAGCGTGAGGCCAGCGATGCAGGTTGGCTCCATAGGCATCAGCCAAATAGGCGAATCGTTCGGGCGTCATGGTTTTTCCCTTCCTGGGCGGGCAAGCCCTGGTGTGTCGGCAAGTCTATTGCGCAGCTGGCGGCGAGCCCGCGACAGCAGACTCTCCAGTGCCTCGACGCTGATCTCCATCAAGGCCGCGGCGTCGATGTTCGACAGCTCCTGGTAATACTGCAACACAATCGCTTCGCGCTGACGTTCGGGCAATGCGGCCAACGCCGCGGCCATCCGCGCGCTGCGCTCTGCGGCTTCAAGGTGTTCGTCGGGCGACGGTGCGCTGTCGGCCAGCGCCAGCGCCTCGTCTTCGTCCAGCGGGCGCTCCTTGCGCCGGCGCAGGCGGTCGCGGCACAGGTTCAACGCAACCCGGTGCAACCAGGTATCAAATCGCGCGTCGCCGGCCCGCCAGCTCGCCGCCTGACGCCAAATACGTAGAAAGCTCTCCTGGGCCACGTCCCTGGCCTCATCGGCATCCCCCAGGATCCGACTGGCGAGCGCCAGCAAACGCGGGAGCTTGCGCGTCACCATTTCGTTGACGGCCGCAGGTTCGTTGTTGCCAATACGCGCCAGCAGCTCAACGTCCGGATCAGTGTCTTTCAATCGGGGAATTCTCGGTCCGCAGGCTAAGTAGCAGGTTTCAGCGCATCCAACGGCCTTCACGCCAGTACCAGTTCGGGCCACGGGACTCCCAGTGCCCGGGCTGCCAGCGCGCATTGCGCATCACCGGCTGCCAGTGCCCCGGCACCCAGGCATAGGCGCCGCGCTGCCAACCCCAATGGCCACGGTCCCAGGCGTAACCCGGGCGCCCGGCGGGGATCACCTCGACACGCTCCACCGGCGGCGCCTGGCGAATGATGACTTCGGTCTGGGCAAACGTCGGGGTGCTGACAAACGCCGCGAAAACCAGCGGGACCAGCAAGGCATAGCGCAATTGGGCCAGTGTGCTCATGGCAACTCCTTCAGGCGGCGGACGAAAATGTTCGCGGCTGATGGGTTGAACGGCGGGTGCCGGAAAATCCGTCGCAGGGCACGCAGGTTTTTTTCCGGGAGTGCTTGAAGGGCAGTATTGCCCAAGGGATGACAGCGCTTGATGAAATGTTTGAAAGCCGCGCGACGGATTTATGCAGGCGGCGACGTTAAAGGAATAACGCCGCACACACCCAGAGGAAATACCATGTCCCGTCGCCTATCCATGCTGGTTGCCGCCCTGCTGATCGCCAGCCTCAGCGGCTGCGTGATCCTGCCCGAACACCGCCATTGCTGCTGGCGCTACTACGGCGCGGCCACAACCGCCACAGACACCGTCAACAGCTAACCCACCGCCGCAAACCCCCGGCGCCCGGCCTTGATCTCGGTGCGCAACTCACCGATCAGGTTTGAGATGGCACGGATGCTGTCCAGACCTTCGGGCGACACCCGGGTCAGCAACAGATCGACGCGCCCGGACACCGGCTCGAATACGCTGATGCGCAGCGAACCGTCGCCATTGAGGGTGCAGTCGCAGGCCAGTGGCAGAAAACCCACGGCCATGATGCGATTGAGTTCGATGATGGAAATCATGATAAGCCCCCGTCCCTGGGTTCTACCCTGCTGGTTGGATTCGACCAGATTAGTTGAGGTTTGGCCGCACCTGGAGAATTAATGCAAAAGTGTTAGCCACGCCTCATTTCGCCCGTAAAGCGCTGGCCCGCTGGCGCCAGAAACCCAGCACACGACCTCTCGTCTGCTGCCACGGCGAAGGCTTGACTCCCACCCGCGATCACCAGACGCTCTTGGCTTTTCGCCACTCCCGGAGCCGCCACCGATGAG
This sequence comes from Pseudomonas sp. 18.1.10, assembly GCF_024655625.1. Taxonomy (NCBI): domain Bacteria; kingdom Pseudomonadati; phylum Pseudomonadota; class Gammaproteobacteria; order Pseudomonadales; family Pseudomonadaceae; genus Pseudomonas; species Pseudomonas sp. 18.1.10. The sequence goes on along the minus strand of NZ_JANLGL010000013.1, from coordinate 38,543 downwards.
CATCGTTCCCCCGAGCCCGCCCGATAGCGATGTGTACAAGACCCTGCTGGAATCGACCAAGGCCATCCCCTGGCGCATCGATTGGCAGACCATGACCTTCAGCTACATCGGCCCGCAGATCGAAACGCTGCTGGGCTGGACCCCGCAAAGCTGGGTCAGCGTAGATGACTGGGTCGAACGCATGCACCCGGATGATCGCGAGTACGTGGTGAATTTCTGCGTGTCGCAATCCCGCGCCGGCGTGGACCACGAGGCCGACTATCGCGCGCTGACGGTGAACGGCGACTACGTATGGATCCGCGATGTGGTGCATGTGGTGCGCAAGGACGGCGAAGTCGAAGCGCTGATTGGCTTTATGTTCGATATCAGTGAACGCAAGAAGACCGAAGAACACCTGATCCGCCTGCAGAAACAACTGGAGGAATACTCCTTCCAGGACGGCCTCACCGGCATCGCCAACCGACGCATGTTCGACACCGTGCTGGAGCGCGAATGGACCAGCGCCCAGCGCAGCCAATTGCCCCTGTCGTTGATTATCCTCGATATCGACTTTTTCAAGCAGTACAACGACCACTACGGCCATATCAAGGGCGACGAATGCCTGCGCCAGGTGGCACACACCCTGTCACAAGCGGCCAACCGCCCACGGGACTTCATCGCGCGCATCGGCGGTGAAGAGTTTGTGTGGCTGTTGCCGGAAACGGACGCCGCATCGGCCAAACTCGTCGCGCAACGCTGCCTGCATCTGATACGTCAGCAGCAGATCGAACATGGGTTTTCCCCGGTCTCGAAATGGCTGAGCCTGAGCCTCGGCGTGGGCACCCACACCGTGACACCCAGCAGCGCAATGCTGGGGTTTGTCGAACAGGTCGATAAGTTGCTGTACCAGGCCAAACGCAATGGCCGGATGCGCGCGGAGTTTGCCGCTATTGAAGTTTGACGCCGGGTCAAATCGCGGGCAAAAAAAATCCCAAGTAGCTGATGGAAACTTGGGATTTAAAAATGCATAAACCGTGGGAGGTGAACGCCCGGCTATAGTAGCGATTGTAAAAAGCTGTAACAAGTAAAAATCCATCCTTTCGTCGGATTAAAACAGCCGTAAGTCATTCAATAACCACATGTTTTTTAAGGTGGCCGGGTATATGAGTGCCACTTTTTGGTGCAAGTAAGGGGGATACTTGCGACGTACATTTCCCTTTATTAAAGAGGGTTATTGATTAATGCGACCTGACACTTCGCCACCGTTGCTCGCGCAACTGTCGCCCAGTTTCAGGCCGCCGGACGCAGCGGCGCTGGCCAGACGCTCCACCTGCTGGCACAGCACCAAACGCTCAGCCGCCTCGGCCCGCTGGCGATCCGCGCTGGCGTTGATGTGCATGAAGTAACCGCCCAGCAGCACCGCGATACACAGCACGCCGACCGCGAAGTGGCGCAGGCTGTTGGGTGATGAAGGCTCTGGCTGGTACATGGTCCGGCAACGACCTGCTCTACTTGCGACGAAGCGTGCAATTGTATGCAAATAGAAACACAGCAATTGTCGTGGTTTTGTAAACCGCCTCGCTAGAGGGTCACAGGTTTGGCAGCAGTCCCTGTTAGCCCTATCCAAGCATAGGTATCTACACAACTACTGGACCTGACAAAACCCGAAGCTCTGGCTCTGGCTCTGGCTCTGGCTTTGGCTTTGGCTTTGGCTTTTCAGCTTTTGATCTTAGGCGCCCCGTTAACCACGCTGGCCGAACGCAGGCTTGAATCCGTGGGTAACCCGGCAGGACGCCGGGTTAGCCGTCCTGGGCCAGGGATGGCCCATGACGGCGGCCCACGGATTCAAGCCGGAGAGAGGGCACACCGAGCCTAGGCGAGGTGCCGAGTGGTGGGGCAAGAGCGTTTTGCTTACTTTTGCGCTCTTCAAAAGTGAGCCGCCGTAAGGGCGGAACCCTAATCAGCCGTTACCTAAATTACGGATATGTACTCCGATCAAAGACATGCAACGCCTGACACATAGCCTTCGCGAGCAAGCCCGCTCCCACATTTGGACCGCATACACCTACCAAAGCTCGGGCGCCTGCGAAAAAGGCTATCGCAGGCAAGCCAGCTCCCACAGTTGAACCGATTTACATCCGGTGAGACTCGGTCGCAGGACAGTCCGTCACGGGAGCAAGCTCCCTCGCCACAGGTCCAGCAGCAATGCTCACTCTGCCTATCCAAGAGCAGCTCAACAGCCGATACAACGGCAAGCACGCCGCCTGGATCAGCAGCATGCGCATCACCTGCATCGCCGTCACCAACGTCACGGCCAACCCCAAGGCCTCGGCAGTCAGGCTCATCTCCGGCGCACTGCCGGGCATCATGCCCAGGGCCAGCGACAGCCACGGCATGCCCAGCCACATGCCCAGCGCCCAGGCCGCCAGCGCGGTGGCGATTATCGAGCCGCTCAGCAGCACCAGCACCTTGACGAGAAAGCCTGGGGCGCGACGGAAAAAGCTGCGGTCAAACGCCGCGCCCAATGCACAGCCGATCAGCAACTGGCCAACGCCACTGAGCCAGCCGGGCATGCTCATCGACAAGTTGTTGCAGGCGACGCCCACGGCGCAAATCAGGAACGGGCCGAAGGTCCAGGGATTGGGCAGGTTGCAGCGTTTGAACCCCATCGCTGCCAGCAGGCTGATACCCAGGATAAAGATCAGCCAGGGCCAGATCACCGGCAATGGCGCGGGGGCGGCGGTATGCGCCAAACCAAAAGTAGCGACCGCAGGCACTGCCAGCAGGATCAGCAACAGCCGCAGACTGTGCGCGGCGGCGATGAAACCGGGGTCGGCTTGGCGCTGGCGGCCCAGGTGGACCATCTCCGTGGAGTTGGCCGGCATCAGCGCAAAAAACGCGGTGCCAAAGGCCTCGCCCCAGCGATGCAGCAACCACACCGAGGCCAATGCCAGCACCAGCGTCAGCAGCACCGCCGTGACGATCAGCCCGAGGTGCGCGACCACTTGTTGCATCACCGGCAAGGTGAAGTGGCAGCCAATGGCCACGGCGACAATCAACTGCCCGGCCTCGCGCCCATGGGGAATTTGCGGAACCCTCGCGCCGCCACATCGGCTGACAAGCACCGCCAGCAATGAGCCGATCACCCAGGGCAACGGCCAACCGGCCCATTGCGCCAGGCTGCCGCCCAAGGCGCCGACAATCAGGGTAACAAGCCAATACTGGCGAAGGTTGAGGGTCATGATGAAGTCCGGCATGGAGAAGAGTGCCGACAGGTTATAGACTGTCCCTCATCACAAAAAATATCCATTTGTGAAACATCCCATCACTATTTGTTATGTGAGCGTTCGTGAACCTGAAAGCCCTGGAGTACTGCGTCGAAATCGCCCGCCAAGGCAGCTTTACCAAGGCCGCGCAGGCCCTGCATGTGGCGCAACCGGCGCTGAGCATGGCGGTCAGCCGCCTGGAAGATGAGCTGGGCGTGGCCCTCTTCAACCGTGCCACGCGGCAGATCAGCGTGACGGCCGAAGGCCAACTGTTCCTCGCCCGCGCCGAAGCCTGCCTGCAAGGGTTGGCGGGGGCCCGTCGTGAGTTGCAGGATTTGACGCAATTGCACAGCGGCGAAATCCGCGTCGGCATCCCGCCGATGTACGGCATCCGCCATATTCCCGAGCTGCTGATGCAGTTCCGCGCGCATTACCCCGGCATTGCCATGCACGTGGTGGAAGGCAGCGCCGATGACATCAGCGCGCGCCTGGCCACACGGGATATTGATGTGGCGCTGCTGGAGTCGCGGCGCGTCGATCCGGATTGGCACTCGGTATTGCTGGGCAGCGACGAGATGGTGCTATGCATGCATGAGCAGCACCCATTGGCGAGCGCAGCCTCGGTCGCGGCCGAGCGCTTGCAGGGCGAACCGATGCTGGTGTTTGACAACACCTTCCTGCAACGTCACCTGCTGGATGCGTTTTGCAGCCATGCCCGGGTGCGCTTCAACATCGTCCTGGAAAGCAACTTCGTGCCGCTGGTGATTGCCGCCACGCGCAGTGGCATGGGGCTTTCCACCCTGCTGCGTTCGGTTCAGGAACAGGAGCCCGGCTTGGCCGGGGTGTCTTTCGAGCCTGCGCAGTTCATGCATTTCAACCTGTGCTGGCGGGGCAGCGAATACCTGTCCCAGGCCAATCGGCGGTTTATTGAAACGGCGAAGGTGTATTTCCAGGAGGACGCCAGCTCACCGCTGTCGCACTGAACCGGCTATTTGCGCGCCACTTTGTAGCGCACGCAATCCTGGTAAAAACTCTGGCGGATCGCTTCGGGCTTGAGCCGGGAGCGACTGTCATAGGTCTGCTCGGTGATGCCCATGGCCATCATGCGCATCCACGATTTGTTGAACTTGATGGTCTGAATCTTCTGCCGCGCCGCATACAACGACACCCCCGACAGCTTCAACTCCTGGGCCCTGGCAGCCGTGCCCGCGCCCCAGCTGCACATGTACTTGTCACCCTCGCGCAGCTCCCGTGCCTGCACGGCAGCCGCGCCGCCTGCCAGTGAACAGGCGATCAGCATGATTCCAACAGTGCGCATTAACATCCCCGACTAACCGACTGAAAATAAAAGCGATTCTGCCGAGGATTTTGTTACACAGGGGCCATTAAAGTGCCTTATCACCACTGATAGGTAGCACTCGCTTGTAGCGTGCGCTGTGAGCCATACCAGCACCACGAGTAGGAATAGCACGACGCGACGTACTCTTTATTCGCCAGGTTGGTGGCGTTGAGGGCCAGGCGCAGGTTGTCCTTGAGACTGGTGATGTTCGGGATGTCGTAATGCACCGCAGCGTCGAACAAGGTGTAGCCCGGCACTTTCAGGGTGTTGGCCGTGTCGCCCCAGGACGAGCCGACATAACGCGCACCGGCACCGGCGCCGAAGCCCTTGAGGTGGCCGTCGTGGAAGGTGTAGTCCGCCCAGGCCGACGCCGTGTGGCGAGGCACGGCGTAGGTGGTGGTGCCTTCGGCGGCGATGGCCGGGCCTACGCCGATGTCGCTGATCGGCGCATAGCGCACGGTGCTGTTGGACTTGCTGATGCGGTTGTCCAGGTAAGCATAAGCCGCGGTGATATCCAGGTTGTCGTTGAGGCTGGCCTTGCCTTCCAGCTCAAAGCCACGGGATTGCACTTCGCCGTCCTGGCTCTGGCAGCGGCCGGTGCCGCACAGGTGGGTCGGGTCTGGATCGGTGGTCAGCACATTGCTCTGGCGCAGGTCGAAGATCGCTGCGGTGATAAAGCTGTTGCTGCCCGGCGGTTGGTATTTGATGCCAATTTCATACTGCTTGCCTTCGGTCGGCTTGAACACCGAGCCACCGTAGCCGGTGCCCGACTGCGGGTTGAACGACTCCGAGTAGCTGGCATACGGCGCCAGGCCGTTATCAAACAGATAGACCAGGCCGATGCGGCCGGTGAAGGCCTTGCTGTCCAGGGAGGACTTGCTCTTGGCGCCGGTGCTGAGGGTCTGGGTGCTGTTATCGGTGCTGGCCCAGTCATAGCGCCCGCCCAGCAGCAACACCCACTGGTCCCACTTCATCTGTTCCTGCAGGTACACGCCGGTCTGTTCGCTGCGCGAGGTGCCGTCGGTGGTGTACGCCGGCACCGGCACCGCCGCGCCGTACACCGGGTTGAAAATATCCAGGGTCGGCCCGGCGGTGTAGACGCCGGAGCCGGACTGGGTGTCGGTGCTGGTGTTCTGGTAGTCGAGGCCCATCAACAAGGTGTGCTGCAACGGGCCGGTATCAAACTTGGCCTGCAGCTGGTTGTCGAGGGTGTAGGCGTCCATGTTCACATCGCTGGCGATGGTCGAGCGGCGGATGGTGCGGTAGTCCGTCATCAGGTAGTTGCTGTAGAGGCTGCGGTACTGGCCTTCGCTGCGCAGGTAACGCGCGTTCTGGCGCACGGTCCATACGTCGTTGAAACGGTGTTCGAAGGCGTAGCCGATGGAGTAGTACTCGCGGTCACTTTTCTCGAAGTTCTTCTCGCCGTCATAGAAACCCACATCGATAGCGTGCCCGGTGGGGCTGTGCAACACCGAGCCCCACGCCGGCACCGAGCCATAGGACGCGCCCTTGGGGTCCTTCTGGAAATGCCCGAGCAGGGTCAGCGAGGTGTCGTCATCCGGGCGCCAGGTGAAGGCGCTGGACAGGGCCTGGCGGCGGGTTTCGGTGTGATCCACCTGCCCGTCGGCATCGTCGAAAAGCCCGGCCACGCGGTAGGAATACACGCCCTGGTCATCTATCGGGCCGCTCAGGTCGAAGGTGGTGCGCTTCTTGTCGAAGGTGCCGTACTCCACGCCCACCTCATGAAACGGTGTGTCCAGCGGGCGCTTGCTGACCATGTTGATTACGCCGCTGGGCGTGCCCTGCCCGTACAGCACCGAGGCCGGGCCACGCAGGACTTCGACGCGTTCCAGGTCAAAGGCATCCTTTTGCGGCAACGCGTCGCGGCTCGATGGCATGCGCAGGCCATCGAGGTAAGTGGCGGGCGAAAAACCACGGATGGTCAACTGGTCGAGACGCGAGGCGGTGGCGCCACGGGTTTCCGGGACCACAGCCGCGCTGTAGCGCAGGATCTGGTTGAGGCTCTCGGCGTTCTGCGCGCGCATCTGGTCTTTGGTGACAATGGAGATCGACTGCGGGGTCTCGATGATCGGCGTGTCGGTCTTGGTGCCCGACAGGCTGCGGGTGGCCACATAACCGGCCACGGGTCCGGTCGGGCTTTCGCTCGGGTAGGCACCGCTGATGGTGGTGGCCTGCAACTCCATGGCCGCGCCGTTATCCGGGATGGCTTCGAGGCGATAGCGATCGGCGGAGAGCTTCAGCGCCTGCAAGCCGCTGCCGGCGAGCAACTGGGTCAATGCCACATCGGTATCGTACTGCCCGCTCAAGCCGTTGCTGTGTTTGCCACGCGTCAGGCCAGCATCGAACGCCAGCACCAGGCCAGCCTGCTCGGCAAGGCTATTGAGGGCCTGGCTCAAATCGCCAGCGGGAATCGAGAAACCGCGCACGCTGCTGGCGCTCTCGGCAGCACAAACGGACGGGATATTCAGCAACGGCACAGCAGCAAAAGCCATCGCCACTGACAGGGCCAGTGGGTGCAAGGGACGGGCAAGCGACATGGGAAGTCCTGGGTAATAGAGGTTCTATTAACCATGACGGGCAGCGCGGAAGATCGGGCAAGGATGCGAGCGATTTTTATTTGCGCAGGTGCCTTTTCAACTCCACGCCACGACCAACAACCCCACCCCCAGCACCAGGCACAACGGCGAATAGAAATACGTATCCAGCCGGGCAAACCGCGAACCACCGACCTTCTTGAAAAACCCCACCAGCTCCGAATCGCCAATCGCCCGGGCAAACATCACCAGGGCTATCGCGCTGATGCCCCACTGCAACGCGCCATGGGACACCGCCGAAAAGTACAAGCCGGCGCGCAGGCACACGAGCAACGCAATCGCCACCAAGCCCATCGCCACCAGCAAGGTGCCCAGTGCCGAAGGCTTGAACGCCGGCCTTGGCCCCCGGGCAAATTCGCCGGGCAGTTGGGGGATGGCGGCGAGGCTGCCGAGCTTGCCGCCGGCAGCCCAGTAAAGGTGGACCATGCTGATGCAGGTAAACACCCCGACGATCCATCGCGCAATGACGAAGCTCATGGCTGGCTCTCCCTAGAAAAGTCCGAAAGAGGATAGTCGCCCTGAGTTTTTTTGCAGGCATTTCGTCGGCGGCTGATGGTAAAGTGCCGCCCCATGAAATTCGCCCGCACCGACCGCTCACTCATTGCCTGGATGCTCTACTGCTGCGTCCTGTTCAATGTGTTCGCCTGTAGCATCGGTCACGGGCAAATGGTCGGCATGCAGCTCAACGGCATCGGCGGCCAGTTCTGTACGGTAGACCCGCGCACCCAGGCGCCCGCCCCTGCCAGCTCCACCGATGAAAGCCTGCCGACCCTGGCCAAGGCGTTCGGTTGCCCGCTGTGTTCCAGCGGCGGAATGGGCCCGGCCCTGAGTTCCAGCCTGAATGTGGCGGTATTGCCCCAACCCCATGCGCCACCGCCTGCGGTGGTGCTGGCCGCTGACATCCCTGCCCGCTTTACCTGGCCCACGGCTCACCCGCGTGCGCCACCTGCTGTCGCCTGATCCCTTCGCTGTCTGATCTGCACGGAGCACTGCATCCCTGAGGGAGTGCGCGCGGCTGTGCGTTGTTTTCAAGCCAAGTTTTTCAGGATTCAACCATGAAACATCTACCCCTGTTGGCCGGCCTGTTCGGCTGCCTGCCTGTCTGCGCCTGGGCCTTAGAGCTGGCACCCACCACCATCGATGGCGAGCAAAGCGCCGAACCCGGCCTGACCCTGGATCAATCCAGCGGCATGGCCTCAAGGCTTGGGCTGAGCGTGCGGGAAACCCCGGCGTCGGTGGCCATCGCCAACCGCAACGATATCGAACGCCACGGCGCCAAGACCTTCCGCGATGCGGCCAACACCCTGCCCGGCGTCAACGCCAGCGCACCGCCGGGGTTTGGCGGGTTCGTGTCTTATCGTGGCTTTACCAGCAGCCAGATCACCCAGATGTTCAATGGCATCAACGTCGCGACCGGCCTGGCCCGTCCGGTGGATGCCTGGATCTACGACCGGGTGGAACTGGTGGGCGGCCCCTCCTCCCTCATCAACGGTGCCGGCTCCGTGGGCGGTTCGCTCAACTACGTGACCAAGCTCGCCGGCCGCGAAGAACAGGCGGCGCAAGGCCAGCTCAGCTATGGCAGCTACGACACCACTGGCATCGCCTTCGGCCTCAACCACGCCCTCACGGAACCGGGCGCCGCGGTGCAGCACTACGCGCGCCTGGATGTGAGCCGCAACAGCAACCACAGCTATATCGAGCGCGATCAACGCGAGGCCTGGAGCCTGGCGTTTTCCCTGCTCAGCGACCTCACGCCAGCCCTGTCCCACACCCTGGCCCTGGAATACCAGGACGAACATGAGGACAGCCCTTACTGGGGCACCCCGGTGCTCAATCCCAAGGCGGGCGAGCTGAAGATCGACCGGCACAACCGCTTCAACAACTACAACGTCGCCGACGGCCGTTATGAGCAGCGCACCCTGTGGGCGCGGTCGATCATCGACTACCGGATCAACGACAACACCACGTTGAAAAACACCCTTTATCACCTCGACAGCCAGCGCGACTACCGCAACCTGGAGACCTACCAGTACAACGCCGACAACAGCGCGGTAAACCGTTCGACCGCCTATCAGGTGCGCCACCAGGGCGAGCAGAATGGCAACCAGTTCGAGCTGCGCCACGACGCCAGCGTCTTTGGCCTGGCGACCACCTGGTCCGGCGGCTTCGAATACAAGGTCAACAGCACCACCAGCAGCCCACTGCGCGCAGCGGGCAACAGCGCGGTTGACCCAAACCACTTCGACCCGGGGCATTTCTATGCCATCCCGGGCACCCGACCTGGCTTTATCAAGGACAAGACCAACGAGGTCACCACCCGCGCCCTGTTCGTGGAAAACCGCCTGGGCCTCACCGACAAACTGTCGCTGCTGACCGGCTTGCGGTATGACGCCATCGACCTGGATGTGACCAACCACGGCACGGTAACCGCCACCAACCCGCGACACTTCAAACGCAGCTGGGAGCCATTGACCGGACGCGTCGGCCTGACCTACCAGTTCATCCCCTCGGCGAATATATACCTGCAATACAGCACCGCCGCCGAGCAGCCGGCGACCACGACCCAGGTGTTCGATGTATCCACCGGCAAACAGTGGGAAGTGGGCAGCAAGTTCGACTACCTCGACGGCCGTGGCTCGGCCACCGTTGCCGCCTACCGGATCGAACGCAAGGACTTTGCCGTCACCGACCCACTGGACCCGACCAGCAGCATCCCCGTGGGCGCACAGACCTCCCGAGGCATCGAGTTGGCCAGTTCATTGCGCATCACCCCACGGTTGCTGGCCGAAGGCAATTTCGCCTGGGTCGACGCCGAATATGATGAGTTCAACGAAAAAATCGCCAGCGGCGCCGTGGTGTCACGCAAGGGCAACACCCCGACCAACGTGCCCAAGCGCGTGGGCAACCTGTGGCTGACCTATGACTTCGCTGAAGACTGGCAAGGCGGTGTGGACGCGCGGTATGTCGCGCAGGTGTATGCGGATAACGCCAACACCCTGACCGTGCCGGCGTACACGTTGTTCGGCACGTTCCTGCGCTACAAGGTGGATCAACACACCTCTTTGACGGGTCGAGTGCGCAACCTGACGAATGAGGTGTATGCCGAGTTTGCGCATGTTTCACCGGCTTACTACCTGGGATCGCCGAGAACGCTCGAGCTGGCCGTACAAACCCGGTTCTAAACCTGGAATGCAGTGAAACCTGTGGGAGCTGAACTTATGTGGGAGCTGGCTTGCCTGCGATGCAGACACCTCGGTACATCAGGCACACCGAGTCGATGCCATCGCAGGCAAGCCAGCTCCCACAGGGGAACGCGCAAGCTTCGTCGATGAGGTCGGCTGTCAGGCCGCCTCGCTTTGTTTTTGATCTTGATTTTGATTTTGATCTTAGGCGCCCCGTTAAACACGCTGGCCGGAATTCGACATGGATTTGGGGGGTAAACCGGCAGGGATGCCGGTTTAGCCGCCCCGCGCCATGGATGGCGCGTGGCGGCGGCCCCCCAAATCCATGTCGGATTACGGGCACACCGAGCCTATGCGAGGTGCCGAGTGTTGGGGCAAGAGCGTTTTGCTTACTTTTGCGCTCTTCAAAAGTGAGCCGCCGTAAGGGCGGAACCAATAGTCGCCGTGACCAAAAAAACGGATATGTACTCCAATGAGCCTACTCCCCTACGCCTGGGCCAAATCCCAACGCATCCTCCTGCGCACCAACGCCGAAGGCATGCTGCTAACGGTGTGCCCCTCAACCCCCGGCTGGTCCATCAGCGAAGTCCACCGCCAATTCGGCCCATCCCCCATCGAACAAGTGCGCGACGACGAACTCGACGGCCTCCTCACCAGCGCCTACGCCGACACCGGCAGCGCCGCCGCCGTCGTCGGCGCCGCCGAAAACGAGGTCGACCTCGACCGCCTCATGCAAGACATGCCCGAAGTCACCGACCTGCTCGACACCCAGGACGGTGCCCCCGTCATCCGCATGATCAACGCCTTGCTCACCCAAGCCGCCCGCGACGAAGCCAGCGACATCCACATCGAACCCTACGAAACCCACTCCGTGGTGCGCTACCGCGTCGACGGCACCCTGCGCGACGTCGTGTCCCCCCGCAAGGCCTTGCACGGCGCGCTGGTTTCGCGGATCAAGATCATGGCCCAACTCGACATCGCCGAAAAACGCCTGCCCCAGGACGGCCGCATCGCCCTGCGCGTGGCCGGGCGGCCCATCGACATTCGCGTGTCCACGGTGCCCACCGGCCATGGCGAACGCGTGGTCATGCGCCTGCTGGACAAACAAGCCGGGCGCTTGCAACTGGAAACCCTGGGCATGGAGCCCCAGCTGTTGGCGCGCCTCGACACCCTGATCCGCCAGCCCCACGGCATCGTGCTGGTCACCGGGCCCACCGGCAGCGGCAAGACCACCAGCCTCTACGCCGCCCTGGCGCGGCTGGACGCGAGCACCAGCAATATCCTCACCGTCGAAGACCCGGTGGAATACGACTTGCCGGGCATCAGCCAGATCCAGGTCAACGCCAAGATCGACATGACCTTCGGCCTCGCCCTGCGCGCGATCCTGCGCCAGGACCCGGACATCATCATGATCGGCGAGATCCGCGACCTGGAGACCGCGCAAATCGCCGTGCAGGCCTCGCTCACCGGTCACCTGGTGCTGGCGACCCTGCACACCAACGACGCGGTGTCTGCGGTCAACCGCTTGATCGACATGGGCGTCGAACCCTTCCTGCTCGCGTCGTCGTTGTTGGGCGTGTTGGCCCAGCGCCTGGTGCGCCGCCTGTGCCCGCACTGCAAGCAGGAAGATCCGGCCGCGCCCGGCACTTGGCGCCCGGTTGGCTGTGGGCACTGCAACGGGATCGGCTACAGCGGCCGTACGGGTATTCACGAGTTGTTCAGCGTTGACGACGACGTGCGCAGCCTGATCCACCAGGGCGCCGGTGAGCAGGACCTGCGCCTGGCCGCCCGCCGCGCCGGCATGTTCAGCATGCGTGAAGACGGCGAGCGCTGGGTGCGCAGCGGCGCCACCGCCCCCGAAGAAATCCTGCGTGTGACACGGGACGCCTGATGAATCGCTATCGTTTTGAAGCCGCCGATGCCAGCGGCAAGGTCGAGTCCGGGCATGTGGAGGCCGACAGCCAGAGCGCGGCGTTTGCCAACCTGCGCGGGCGCGGTTTGACCGCGTTGCGGGTGCAGCTCGAAGGCAACCAGCAAGCGGCGGGCGGCAGCAGTGTGTTCACCCCCAAGCTCTCGGACAACGACCTGGCCTGGGCCACGCGCCAGTTGGCCAGCCTGCTGGGCGCGAGCCTGCCGTTGGAAGCGGCGCTGAGCGCGACGGTGGAGCAGGCCGAGAAAAAACACATCGCCCAGACCCTGGCGGCTGTGCGCGCCGACGTGCGCGGCGGCATGCGCCTGGCGGAGGCGTTGGCCGCACGGCCACGGGACTTTCCGTCGATCTACCGCGCGCTGATCGCGGCGGGGGAGGAGTCTGGCGACCTGGCCCAGGTGATGGAGCGCCTCGCCGACTACATCGAGGAACGCAACAACCTGCGCGGCAAGATCCTCACCGCGTTTATCTACCCCGGCGTGGTGGGGCTGGTGTCCATCGGCATTGTGATTTTCCTGTTGAGCTACGTGGTGCCGCAGGTGGTCAGCGCGTTCTCCCAAGCGCGCCAGGACCTGCCGGGGCTGACCCTGGCGATGCTCAACGCCAGCGACTTCATCCGCGCCTGGGGCTGGCTGTGTTTTGCCGGGATCGTCGGCGGTTTCTGGAGTTGGCGCCTGTATCTGCGCAATCCCGTGGCGCGCCTGAATTGGCATAGCCGCGTATTGCGCCTGCCGCTGATCGGGCGCTTTGTGCTGGGGTTGAATACGGCACGCTTCGCCTCGACCCTGGCGATCCTCGGCGGCGCCGGTGTGCCGCTATTGCGTGCGCTGGAGGCGGCGCGCCAAACCCTGTCCAACGACCGCCTCGACCAGTGCGTCTCGGATGCCACCGCCAAGGTGCGCGAAGGCGTCAACCTCGCCCCGGCGCTGGCGGTGGAGAAGGTGTTCCCACCGGTGCTGATCCACCTGATCGCCAGCGGCGAAAAAACCGGTTCGCTGCCGCCGATGTTGGAGCGCGCGGCGCAGACGTTATCGCGGGATATAGAGCGGCGGGCGATGGGCATGACCGCGCTGCTGGAGCCGTTGATGATCGTGGTGATGGGCGCGGTCGTGCTCGTCATCGTCATGGCCGTATTGCTGCCCATCATCGAAATCAACCAACTCGTCACCTGATCTTGCTGTGTGAACACAGATCAACTGTGGGAGCTGGCTTGTGTGGGAGCTGGCTTGCTCGCGAAAGCGGAGGGTCAGTTACTGAATTCATATCTGACCCACCGCATTCGCGAGCAAGCCCGCTCCCACATGGGGTCTGTGTGTGTTCAGTGAATTTTGGGTACTCCCGTCCAACCTCGGGTTCCTCATTCCGTCACATCCCAAGCTCCATACGGCCTGCAGCCCCACCCACTGAAACCTCGCTGTCACCTACCCCAAAACCGCTCAAAAGCATGACCAAAACACCCGAGAATCTTTTTAAAAATCAAGCGTTTTCTCCCGAGGTTTTTTCCCATAACCGTCATCGGAAACTGCGACTTTCTCTCCCATGGTTTTCACCCCTGGCCACCCCCGCAAGACGGCTTGGGACCGAAGCCATGGCGTCATGCAAGAGCCATCTACCCCAAACGTACAAACACGACGAAAGGAGCTTCTTCATGTTTAAGCGCAACGTTCTCGCGGTATCCATGACCCTCGCTGCCCTGTGCTCGGCACAGGCTGCATTCGCAGACGTAAACGGCGGCGGCGCCACTCTGCCACAGCCTCTGTACCAGACTCCTGGCGTACTGACTGCCGGCTTCGCCCCTTACATCGGCGTCGGCAGCGGCAACGGCAAGGCGGCCTTCCTGAACAACGACTACACCAAGTTTGTCGCCGGTGTGACCAACAAGAACGTGCACTGGGCGGGTAGCGATTCCAAGCTGTCGGCTGCCGAGCTGCTGGCTTACAAAAACAACAAAGAAGCAGGCTGGGGCAAATTGATTCAGGTGCCTTCGGTGGCCACTTCGGTTGCCATTCCGTTCAACAAGACCGGCACCAACGCGGTTGACCTGACTGTTCCGCAACTGTGCGGCGTGTTCTCCGGTCGCCTGACCACCTGGAACCAAATCACCGGCTCCGGTCGTACTGGCCCAATCGTCGTGGTTTACCGTGACGAGTCGAGCGGTACCACCGAGCTGTTCACCCGCTTCCTCAACGCCAAGTGCACCGAAGCCAAGAAGTTCGCCATCACCACTACCTTCAAAGACAGTTATGGTTTCGTTGCTGGCGTCAGCGCCGGTTCCGTGCCAGCCAATGCTGTGCCTGCGACCACCAGCCAAGGTGTGATGAACGCACTGAACGCTGCCCAAGGCCGTATCACCTACATGAGCCCGGACTACGCGGCCACTACTTTGGCCGGTCTGGATGACGCCACCAAAGTTGCCAAGATTGGTGGTGTGTCGCCTGCTCCAGGCAACGTGTCGGCCGCTATCGGTCAGATCCTTGCACCCACCCAAGTCCGCCCTGATGGTTCGGTTATCGACGCCACCAACCAGGATAACTGGGTTCCGGTGTTTGCTGCTGCTGCGAGCGCTCCAGCCACCTTCGCTTACCCATCCACCGGCTACCCGATCCTGGGCTTCACTAACCTGATCTTCAGCCAGTGCTACGCCAACGCTGCCCAGACTGCCCAAGTGCAAGACTTCTTCCTGCGTCACTACGATGCAGCCATCAACAACGACACCGCCATCAACGACAACCGCTTCGTACCGCTGCCAGCTAACTGGAAACAAGCGGTAACCGACACCTTCGCGACCGTTTCCAACGCCCAAGGCATCGGCAACACCAGCGTCTGCAACCAAATCGGTCGTCCGCTGTAACCCCTGCTTTCAACGCCCCGCAACACCGATCAGCAACGGCCTGTGCCGTTGCTGATTTTTTTTGCGTTAGCAGCCGTATATGAACTTTGCATGACAGAAGTTCAGTCGCGCCCCTCGCCAACCGCCTAACCCTCATACGTGCGCCTGTCTTGCCCCGGGGCGCTAACAAAGAAGGAAGATTCCCGATGGTCCGCTGCAAACCCACGCTCAAGCTGAATGCCCAGGGCCCGCGTGCCCAGACCGTGTTGCGCCTCAAGCCGCTGGCCCAGGCCATTGCCTTGTTGATGGTGGCGGGCAATGCCCATGCCGCCCAGGCGTTCAGTGCTGCGTGGTTTGCCGAAAAAGGCGCGACGCGCGCCACCACCGCTGCGCGTTTGAGCGCGGGGCAGGTGCCGGGCATGCCGACGTTGAGCCAGCAGGCGCAGGTCAACCAGCGCCTGGCGCGGTCCATCAGCACGCTGAACACCAGCGTCGCGGCGATTGCGGCCCAGCAGGCGGCGCAGGCGGCGGGGCGGCAGGCGGCGTTGGGGCAGGTGTCGACTATTCCCGATGGTCTGGGCAAGGGCGGTTTGCAGGTGGACAACAGCCTGACCCAGGGCTGGATCAACGCCAAGGCGCCGACCCAGTCCCAGGCGGGTGGCAAGACCACGGTGAGCATCGAGCAGACCGCCGACAAGGCGATCCTCAACTGGGAGACCTTCAACGTCGGGCGCAACACCACCGTGGACTTCCAGCAGCAGTCCAACTGGGCCGCGCTGAACCGCGTCAATGATCCGAATGCGCGGCCGAGCGAGATCCAGGGCCAGATCAAGGGCGCGGGCACGGTGATGATTATCAACGCCAACGGCGTGGTCTTCGGCGGCACCAGCCAGGTCAATGTGCGCAACCTGGTGGCGGCGGCGGCGAACATCACCGATGAGCAGTTCACCCAGCGCGGCCTCTACGTCGATACCACCGGCACCCAGCCGACCTTCACCGACGCGGCCGGCAAGGTCGAGGTGCAACGCGGTGCGCTGATCCAGACCCACAACGCCGCCACCTCCACCGACGCGGGCGGCTATGCCTTGCTGCTCGGCACCGAGGTGGAAAACGCCGGCACGATCATCACCGCCAAGGGCCAGACCACCCTGGCGGCCGGTGACAGCTTCTACATCCGCAAAGGCGTCGGCACGGCGGGCAACGAGCGTTCCACCACCCGGGGCAATGAAGTCGCCACCGCCCTCAACTTCGACAGCACGGCGGGCAAGGTCAGCAACAGCGGCCTCATCATGGCGTCCACCGGTGACATCACCCTGACCGGTCACCAGATCCAGCAAAACGGCGTGGCGCTGGCCAGCACCTCGGTGGACACACGCGGCACGATTCACTTGCTCAACTCGGCCAGCGACAGCACCGGCAGCGTGACCCTCGGCGCCGGCAGCACCACCGCGATCCTGTTGGATGCCAGCGGCAGCACGGCCCTGAATACCCAGAAAAACAACGGCCTGACCCTGCTCGACGGCAAGCCTGCCAACCTGATCGACGGCCAGTTCGACCACCTCAGTGCGGTGGCCGACCGCACCGACCAGTCGCGCATCGAGATCGTCAGCGGCGGCACCGTGGACTTCCAGAAAGGCTCGATCACGTTGGCCACCGGCGGGCAAGTCGCAGTCAGCGCCGGCCAGCGCAGCCTGGTGCGCGATGGCGCGATCATCGACGTGTCGGGGGCGGTCGGCGTCAAGGTGGCGATGGAAGCCAACAACATCAAGATCAACGTGCAGGGCAACGAGCAGCGCGATGCAGCGGTCAACCGCGACAACGGGCAACTGATTAACAACGACGTGTGGGTGGACCTGCGCGAGCTGGTGTTTGTCGCGGCGGGCACCAACGGCTATGCCACGGACCGCTGGTACACCGCGGGCGGCTTGCTGGAAGTCGGTGGCTACCTCGGCACCCAGGGCCACTCGGTGGGCGAGTGGATGGCCCAGGGTGGCACCGTGACCTTTACCGGCAAGGATGTGGTGACCCAGCAGGGCGCGCAGATCAACCTGTCAGGCGGCACCGTGGATGTGCAGGACGGCTACATCCGCCAGACCTGGCTCAAGGGCCCGGATCGCCGCTTGTATGAGCTGTCGCGGGCGCCGGGGGACATTCTCTATTCCGGGATCTACAAGGGTTATGAAGACACCAGCGTGCGCTGGGGCCAGACCGAGTACTACTACAACCCGCTGATTGCGCCGCAGGGGCGCAACGAGGCCGGTTATACCGTGGGCCGCGACGCCGGCAAGCTGGTGGTCGGCACCACCAGCGCGGTGCTGGAAGGGCAGGTGGTCAGCGATGTATTCCAGGGCGAGCGGCAGATGCAGGCGCCGGCGATCAACCTCGACGGCTACCAGCAGTCGCAGAACGCGATGGCCCAGCGCGCGCAGTTGATTATTGGCCAGTACGTGCCGATCTATAACAAGACCACCGGCACCTTGCGTTATGCATTGGGCGCGACGGCCGAGCAGGTGTTGATCGACAGCAACACGCAAAAAATCGCCGACGGCCTCGACCTCACCACGGAACTGCCAACCGAGCGTCAGGGCCAGGTTGTGCTCGACAGCGAGCAACTCAACGGTTTCCAGTTGGGCGCGGTCAAGGTTGCGGCCAACCAGCAAGTCAGCGTCAACGGTGCGCTCAACGTCGCCGATGGCGGCACCATCACCCTGTTCGCGCCGGGGGTGGCGGTCAACGCCAACCTCACGGCCCACGGCGGCAGCATTCATGCCGGGAACATTCTCAGCCAGGTCGACCCGCTCAAGGACGGCGCGGTGGCCGATACGATCCTGCCGGGCGATGGCAGCCTGACGGTGGCGGAAGGGGTCAAGCTGGACGTCAGCGGGCGCTGGAACAACCTGCTGCTGGACGCTGCCAACAACACAGGCGTGGCCTATGTGAACGGCGGCAAGGTCTCGCTGCGCGGCACCGGCAACATCAGCCTGGCGGCCGGTAGCGTGGTGGACGCGTCTTCCGGCGCCACGCTCGGTGTGGACGGCAAGCTGGCAGGCGGCAAGGGCGGCAACGTGACCTTGAGCGCACTCGGTACCCTGGGCCTGGACGGCGAGCTGCGCGGCTACGGCGTCAACGGCGGCGGCACCCTGGCGTTGCAGACACGCAAAGTGCAGATCGGCGACAGCGCCGTGGCTGCGGATGCCGACACCCTGAAACTGGCGGGCGACTTCTTCAACAAGGGCTTTTCGGCCTACGACATCACGGGCAACGAAGGTTTGCTCGTCACCGATGGCACGCAGGTCGATGTCAGCGCCCCGGTACTGCGCGCGGGTGAGCAGGCGTTGTCTGCCGCCACCGGCAGCGATCCAGCCATCGCCCTGGAGCGCTGGACTCCCGCGCTCTACCAGGAAGATGCGATCAAGGGCGTACTGACCCAGCGTCGCGGTGCAACCCTGAGCTTGAACGCCGGCGAGATCAATTCCACCGCCGAGCAAATGGCAAGCACCGTGCTGACGGTGGGCCAAGGTGCGGTGATCAATGTTGACCCCGGCCAGGCCATCAACCTGCGCAGTGTCGGCCAATTGAACATGGACGGCACGCTGAATGCCTGGGGCGGCAGCATCACCCTGGGAGGGCTGCGCGCCGCCGCGTCCGATGCGGTGAACTCCCTCGGCCATGGCCGCTCGATCTGGGTCGGCGAACACGCGCTGATCGATGCCGCAGCGCGGGCGGCGACCGCGCTGGACAACCGTGGTCGCGCCTATGGCGTGGTCCGCGACGGCGGCACCATCAATATCGGCGGCACCCTCGACCTGGCGACGGGCATTGCCACCGCCAGTGATTTGTTTGTGGTGGTGCGCGAAGGCGCGCGCCTCGACGCCTCCGGCACCCAGGCACCATTGAACATTGCCGGGCAGGGGCTGGTGCAGCAGGCCAGCAATGGCGGCAGCATCAGCCTGGCGTCGAATAACGGCCTGTACCTGGACGGCAGTTTTGTCGCCCGGGCGGGCGGCGCTGGCGCGGCGGGCGGTAGCCTGGCCGTGGCGCTGGAAAGCCCGAACTACGAGCGGTTCACCGCCGTCGATCAGGTGCTCAAAGGCCGTGAATTGCTAATCAGCCAGATCCATCAGCGTCACGACCTGGCAGGCACCCCAGAGGAGGCTGCCGCAGGCCTGGAATACGGCCATGGGCGCCTGGGAGTGGATCAAGTCAGCGCTGGCGGCTTTGATAACCTGGCGCTGATGAGCAACGGCATCATGGGCTTTGACGGCGACGTCGCACTGGCGATGGGGCAGAGCCTGCGCCTGTTCGGTTCGGCGTTTGCCCTTAGTGAAAATGCTGCGGGTGATTCGCGGGTCAACCTGTCGGCGCCGTATCTATTGCTCAACGGCATCAACACGCCCGGCAAGGATCAGTACATTCGCCCGATTATCGAGCTGCCCAAGCCGTCGTTTCTGGAAACGGCCGCGCAGTTCAATGCCAGTGGCAATCTGATCGATGTGCGCGGCAGTGTGTTGTTTGGCCTCAAGGGCAGCCTGAATCAGGCGGACTGGAGCTTGTTGGACATCGAGCGTCGCGGTTTTGATCAGGTGAACCTGACCAGCCAGGGCGACCTGCGCTTCCTCGCCGGGCCGAATGAGAACGCCATTGCGCCGGGTATCAGCACGCAATTGCTGACCCAGGGCGACATGACCCTGCGCGCGGCCCAGTTGTATCCGGGCACCCAGGCCAGTGCGCGGGTGATTGCCGGCTATCTGGGGGAAGTGACTGCCAACTCGATCCAATTCGACCCGCTGCGTACGCTGACCATCGGCCGTACCGGCAGCGCCGACGCCGCCATGCCGTATTCGGCCTTCGGCCGCCTGCAACTGGGCGCGGCGACGGTTCGCCAGGGCGGTGTGGTGCGTGCGCCATTGGGCCTGATCGATATCGGCAGCATGGGCAGCAGCCTGGTGCAATTGTTGCCGGGCAGTCTCACCTCGGTGAGTGGCAAGGGCCTGGTGCTGCCGTATGGCGGCACGCTCGACGGCCAGGAGTACCGCTATAACGGGCAAAAGGTCACGTTTATCGGCCAGGGTGGCGTGGCCACGGCGATGAGCGATCTGAGCGTCGGGGTGATTCTCGGCGGTACTACGGTGGCCGTGCAGCCGCAGGCCACGCTGGATCTGTCCGGCGGCGGCGAATTGCTTGGGGCTGGTTTTATTTCCGGCCGTGGCGGCTCTACCGATGCGCGCTTCAACCCGCTGGTGCAGTTTGGCGCCAACGGCGGGTTCGTGCTGCCGGGCCTGGCTACCAACCCGGTCTACGCAATTGTGCCCGGGATCCAGCCGGGTGCAGCGCCCGTGGCGCCGGAGGGCGGCGCTTCAGCGCCAATGGTCGGCCAGCAGGTCACGATCGGCGCCGGCGTGCCGGGGTTGCCGGCGGGCACCTACACCCTGATGCCCTCCACCTACGCGCTGCTGCCTGGGGCGTTTCGCGTGGAGGTCAATGGCCTCGCCGGGCTTGGCAGCGACGCGGCGACCACCTTGATGCGCAATGGCTCGTGGGCCACTTCCGGGCACCTGTCGATTGCCAATACCGGGATCAGCAACAGCATCGCCAGCCAGCTGATCCTGACCTCCGCCGATACCCTGCGCCGTTACTCCCAATACAACGAAACCAGCTATGCCCAGTTCGCCAAGGCCGATGCCGCGCGAATAGGCGTGCCGCGACCGATGCTGGAAGCCGATGCCAAGACCTTGAAGCTGGCGCTGAGTCCCGGTGCGGGGGCCGATGGCTTTTCGTTCGAGGGGGTAGGGCGGTTTGAGGCTGCTTCAGGTGGGTACGGCGGTACGGTGGCCGTGACGGACCCAACTTGGCAGGGCATTGAAGTGATCGGCGCCGGCAAGGCCGCCACGGCAGACTACGCCGGCATCACCCTCAAGGCCGACACCCTCAATGCCTTGGGCGCCTCACGCCTGGTGGTGGGCGGGATGACGGTGGTGGAATACGGCCAGTCCGGCAACTTTATCGGGCTGGCAGGGGGCCTCAATGGCGCCAACAGCACGGTGACGTTGCGCGAAGGCGCAACCCTTGCCGCGCCGGAAGTGTTCCTGGTCAGTGACACTGGCGGCATCGTGGTCGAGCAGGGGGCCTCGATCAACACCCTCGGGCGTGGCAAGGCCAGTTACGACGCGCGTGACGGGTTTATCTACCAGGTGCTGAACATGCTGGCCGTATCCAACGGGCTGCTCAATGTGGTCAGTGCGCGCTCGCAAGGGGGTGTCAGTCAGGGCATTAACGTGGGGGCTTGCGACAGTGGCGCGTGCAGTGGCGGGACTGGCTTGTATTCCGATGGCAGCATCGTCGCGTTGACCGACGGCACGTTCCAACTGGGCGACTCGGTGCGCTACGGCACCCGTCACCTCAACCTCGGTGTCAGCGCGATCAACCTGGGCAGCGTCGAAGCCCTGGCCGCAGCGGGGAACCGCGTGCCGGCCGGACTGACCCTGACCCAAGCGCTGCTCGACCGCCTGCTGCGCGGCGACACGCAATTCGGCGCGCCCGCGCTGGAAACCCTGCAACTGTCCGCCCGTGACAGCTTCAACTTCTACGGCAGCACCAGCCTCGACACCTACGACCCGCTCACAGGCAAGTCGCTGCTGAGCAACCTGATGCTGTCCACCCCGGCGATGTATGGCGCCGGAGGCGCCAACGATGTGGCGACGATCCACACCGCCAACCTGATCTGGCTGGGCGCCACCAACGCTCCTGGCACCGTGGTGACAGGCGGCGCGGGCACCGGCAGCGGGCGCCTGGACATCAACGCCGAGCGCATCGAGTTCGGCTATGGCGACTTTGGCCAGCCGAGCAATGTAAAAAGCTTCGACCGCCTGGCCCTCGGGTTTGCCAACGTCAATCTCAACGCCAGCGAGCGCGTCACCGCCAACCACAAGGGCAGCCTGAAGGTGTACCAGAGCCAGGGCGCCTATGACCCGGTCACCGGCTTCCAGTACAGCGGCGGCAACCTGACCCTTCGCACTCCGCTGATGACCGGTGCTGCCGGCTCGGTGAACCGCATTACCGCCGGTGGCGCAATTGATATCGGCGCCTCCGCCGGTCCCCGTGGCACCGCCAGCGGCCAGGGTGCCGAGCTGGCCTTGCAAGGCGACAGCATTCGCGTGGCCGGTGCGGTGGTGTTGCCCAGCGGCAAGGTCAGCCTCAGTGCCCGTGGCGATGTGGTGTTGACCGATGACGCATTGATCGACGTGGCCGGGCGCCCCATCGCCTTCAACGATGTGACCCAATACGGCTGGGGCGGCGACGTGTTGCTCGACAGCCGCAACGGCAATATCCGCCAGGCCGCCGGTTCGACCATCGACCTGTCGGCCCAGCACAACCAGGCCGGTAAATTGCGCGCGGTGGCAACCGACGCGGCGGCCGGGATCGTCGATCTGCAAGGCAAGATCCTTGGCGGCAGCAGCGGTTATTACCTGGCCGGTGGCACGTCGATGCCCTACGAGGCCGCGACCGTGGAACTCCAGGCCCAGCGCCTGGGCGGCAGCGGTTCCCTCGACCAGCAATTTGCTGACCTCAACGGGCGCCTCAATCAGGGTGCGGTCTACGGTGGTCGCAGCTTCCAGCTCAAGCAGGGCGACTTGACCATCGGCAACGGCCTCAAGGCCGGCAACATCAGCGTGTCCCTCGACAACGGCCGCCTGCGGGTCAACGGCCTGGTGGACGCCAGCGGTGAGCGCGTCGGCAGCATTACCCTGGCCGGCAAGCACGGCCTGACCCTTGACGGCACGGCGGTGCTCGACGCCCACGGCAGCAAACTGCGGGTGGACAGCTACGGCAAGATCATCGACTCACCGAACCGCGCCATGGTGGTGCTGGGCTCCGGCGACGGCCAATTGACCCTCGCCAGCGGCGCCCGCATCGACCTGCGCCACGGCACCGACGGCGCGTCTGGCAACGACGGGCGCAATCGCGGCACCCTGGAACTCAACGCGCCACGCCTCGGCAGCAATGACATCGCCATCGACGCCAGCGGCCGCGTGACGATCCAGGGCGCGCGTTCCATCAGCCTCAATGGCATGGCCACCTACGACGATGCCCCGGAAAAAACCGACGCCACCGCCAGCGGCAAACCGTATCAGGAGATCACCCAGGGCTACCTGGATGGCAAGCACCTGTTGAGCAACGACTTTATCAAGGCGGCGTTGCAGAACACCGACTTGCTGCAAAACAAACTCGCAGGGCTGAACAACGCCACCTACGCCGATGCTTTCCATGTGCGCCCCGGCGTGGAAATCGTCAGCAAGACGGCGGACGGTGACCTGGTGGTGCAGGGCGACCTGGACCTGTCCCGTTATCGCTACGCCAGCCTCAACCCCCATAGCCAGCAGGACAACGCGGTCTACGGTTCCGGTGAATCCGGCAGCCTGACCCTGCGTGCCGGTGGCGACCTGAATATCTACGGCAGCATCAACGACGGCTTCGCGCCGCCACCGCCGTCGGCGGATGACAAGGGCTGGGTGTTGCTGCCGGGTATCGACTACCGGGGCGGTACGGTGGTGGTGCCAGGCAACGGCGTGACCCTGGCCGATGGCACGGCGTTCCCGGCGGGCACTACGCTGAACTATGACCTGCCGATCAAGGGCCTGACGGTCGCGGCCAACACCCGTCTGCCGGCGACGGCGACATTGGGCCAGGAACTGATATTGCCGGCTGGCAGCGTCGTTGCGGCGGACGTGCGCGATGCGGGCGGCAATCTGTTGTTCGCCGCCGGCACCTTGCTCAGCGAGGCGCAGACCTTGGTCGAGGGCACGCAACTGGGCGCCGGTACGCTGTTGACCGAGGGCACCGTGTTGCAGGGCATGCTCTGGCCTAAAGGCGTGCCATTGCCAGGCGTGCATCAGGCCAATCCGAGCAACAACCTGGTGTTGCTCGATGGCACCAAGGACCTGCCCAAAGGCGCGTTGATTCCTGCCGGCACCAACGTGAAATTGCCCGATGGCGTGAGGTCGGTGCAACTGCGCGCTGGCGGGTCCGGGCAGCTCTGGGCAATCGCGCCGATGTTGGCTGAGGGCACGCAGTCGTGGTCGTTGCGCCTGGTGGCAGGCGCCGATACCGAGGCCGCCGACAGTCGCATCCTGCAAGCGCATCCGCGCAGCGGCGACCTGCATCTGGCGGACACTCACTACGGCATGTTCGCCAAGCAATTGCCGCCGCGCGGCGTGGAAGTCTGGACGGCGGCTGCGGTCGCGTATCTGGGGGGCAAAGGGGTGACCGTCAAGGTGGGTGATCCTGTCGATCAGCAGGTACTTGATGGCCTCAACCAGGGCTCGATCAATGACTTTTGTGGTGCGTCCCCGCAGTTCTGCAAGACCACGGGGGCTTATGTCTTCACCCAGTACTCCGTCGATCGCTTCGCGAGGGCGGGGGTCGTGGTAACGCTGGGTGCAGAGATGACCGACGAACTGGTGTATCGCTTCAACCGGTTTACCGTCGACCAGCTATGCGCCGCCAGCATGATGTTTTGCCAGCTCAAAAACCCGCTGGAGTATGCAGCTGCACCGGCGAGCACACGTTTTAGCGTGATCCGCACCGGCACCGGCGACCTGGACTTGTTGAGTGCAGGCAACCTGAGCATGGACTCGTTGTATGGGGTGTACACCGCCGGCACGTCCTCGTCGGGCACGTTCGAGGGCGACCCGTATAACCAGGCCAAGGCGAAGCAGGGGGTGGCGAAAACTGTGCTGGGCGACACTAACAGCCTGTTCGAGCAGTTCGTCAACGGCTCGCCCACTAGCCTGTACCGGGCTTGGTATCCAGAGGCTGGGGGTAATCTGACGATTACTGCTGGGGGCGATTTGACCGGTGATATCACCAGCGTCGCTCAGAGCAATATTGGGCGGCCCAACCCCAAGGACGGTGGGAGCGACTCGGCAGCCGTTGGTAACTGGCTATGGCGCCAGGGCAGCAACGCTGTCGAGACCGGTGGCGAGGCGCAGCCGACCGCCTGGTGGATCAATTTCGGTAGTTATGCTGCGGCACAGGGGGCGGACAGAATGCTTGGCTTTACTGGCTTCGGCACCCTGGGAGGCGGGGATCTGGATGTCAGCGTTGGCGGCGACGCCGGGGTCTTGAACACTCTGCTTTATAGCCTCGGCAACGTAGCAGTGAACCCCCACAGCCAAGGCCTGGTGCTGGCAGTCGGCAGCACGGGCAGGGTTGCCAGCGATGGCAGCTTGCAGTTGACCGGCGGCGGCGATCTGCGGGTGCGCATCGGCGGTAATTTGAACCCTGCCAGTATGGTTGTTGCTAACGCGGATCACCGTGACGGCATGTTGGTCAATCTTCGCGGCGATGTGCAGTTGCGCAGCGCCACGGTGGGCAGCATCGATCTGTTGTACGGCAATACATCTACCGAACAGAGCCCCGGCGAGACGCGTGCATTTGACCCGCTGGTTTCGACCCGTGGCGTGGCTCACGGTGGGCTGACCCTGGTGCCGGGTGACGCCACGTTCAGCGTGCAGACCCTGGGTGACCTGGTAGTGAAAAACGTCGAAGATCCAGGTCGGGTGTTGTTCAGCCATGCTTCGCCGTTTGCGCAGGGTGACACACTGGGCACCGGGGCTAGCTGGTTCACGTTGTGGACCAAAGGCACTGCGATTGATCTGTTCTCCCAAGGCGGTAACCTGACGCCATTCAGCCTTTCCGATACACCGACTGATTTGGCTGTGATCTACCCGTCGATCTTGAGGGCAACTGCGGCTGGCGGCAGTCTGTATTACGGTAAAGCGGCCGAACTGCAAGCCAACCTCGATGGAAACTATAGCTACCCATTACTGCTGGCGCCGGGGCAGAACGGCCAGTTGCAGTTCCTTGCTCAGGGCTCGATCTACGGCGGTGGTATGGCGGTCAGCCAGTCCGGGGCGGCGCAAAGTTCGCTGGCCACCCCTTGGAATCCGGCCTATCAAGCTCGTATTGGTACTGCTGTGGTTGCCAGTAACCTGCCAGCCAGTGGCAGCTTGGGCTCCTTGTCGTTGTTTGCGTTTGGGCCAGCTACGGCAGCTGCGTCCGCCGTTGGCAGTGCTGAACCGGCGCGTTTTTATGCGATGGACGGGGATCTGGTCGGAGTAAGCAGTGGTCGGATTATCACGTTCAGCGCAACCCCAGGGTCACTGCATGAAGGTGAGACTTGGTATGAAGGGAACGGCGCGATAAGGATGATGGCCGGGCGGGATATCGTCAGCAGTGGTCGTGCTTTTGGCCTGGACCGGACTGACGCGGCTTCGAGCAATAACCTGTTCCTGCACATGAACCCCAACGACATCTCCATCGTCTCCGCCGGCCGCGACATCCTCTTCAGCAACTTCCAAGTCGCCGGCCCCGGCCTGCTGGAAGTTTCCGCCGGGCGCAACATCCTGCTGACCGGCGCCGGCGGCGAGCACAGCGTGACCAGCCTCGGCGCGATCCTGCCGGGCGATACCCGCCCTGGTGCGAGCATCGTCATGCAGGCCGGTGTCGGCGCCAACGGGCCGGATTACCAGCGCTTCGTCGCGACCTACCTGAACCCGCTCAACCAGGCGCAACCCGGTGAGTCGCTGCAGGGCGTCAAGGTCGCCAAGACCTATGAAAACGAACTGGTCACCTGGCTGGCCGAGCGCTTCGGCTTCGTTGGCGACAGCGAGCAGGCGCGGGCCTACTACGCGGCGCTGCCTGCCGAGCAGCAACGGGTGTTTGCCCGCGACGTGTATTTCGCCGAACTCAAGGCCGCTGGCCGCGAGTACAACCAGGACGGCGGCGTGCGCCAGGGCAGCTACCTGCGTGGCCGCACGGCGATTGCAGCGCTGTTCCCGGACAAGGATGTGGCCGGCAACCCGATCACCTATCAAGGCGATATCACCCTGTTCAACGGCTCGGGCGTACACACCAATGCCGGTGGCTCGATCCAGATGCTCACCCCGGGCGGTGGCCAGACCTTCGGCATCGAAGGCGCGGCGCCACCGTCCACGGCCGGGGTGATTACCCAGGGCGCCGGGGATATCCAGCTGTACTCCATGGGCAGCATCCTGCTCGGCCAAAGCCGGATCATGACCACCTTTGGCGGCTCGATCATGGGCTGGACCGCCGAGGGCGACATCAACGCCGGGCGCGGTTCCAAGACCACCGTGGTGTACACGCCGCCCAAGCGGGTCTATGACAACTGGGGCAACGTGAGCCTGTCGCCGTCGGTGCCGAGTACCGGCGCGGGCATCGCCACGCTTAACCCGATCCCGGAAGTGCCGGCGGGGGACATCGACCTGATTGCGCCGCTGGGCACCATCGATGCGGGCGAGGCGGGCATTCGCGTGTCGGGCAACATCAACATCGCCGCCCTGCGGGTGGTGAACGCGGCGAATATCCAGACCCAGGGCAAGTCGTCCGGGGTGCCGGTCTCGGCCACGGTCAACACCGGCGCCATGAGCTCGGCCAGCGCGGCGGGGGCGGCGGCGTCCCAGGCCGCAGAAGATGCCGCGCGCAGCCAGCAGGCGGCAGCGAAGCAGGGGCGGCCGTCGATTGTCACCGTGGAAGTGCTGGGCTTTGGCACGGAGCCAGTGCCGCGTGAGCCGGAGCAGAAGAGCTCCAGCTACAACCCCAACAGCCCGGTGCAGGTGCTGGGCGCCGGGCCGCTGAGCGAACAGGCACGGGCGCGGTTGACGGATGAGGAGCGTAAGCAGATCAGTTTGTAGTGTTTTGAAGAACCTCTCGATGTAGCTTTGGGGCGATCACTGATCGCCCTTTTTTTTGATGCTTGAGAATGTACGCCGATCCAAATGTGGGACCGGGCTTATGTGGGAGCGGGCTTGCTCGCGAAGGCGGTAAGTCAGTCAGAACATTTTTTGCTGACACACCGCTTTCGCGAGCAAGCCCGCTCCCACACAAAAGCCCACACACACATTGTCCACCGTGTCGGGGCCTGAGAATTGCCCCCCAGCCAATCCTAAATGAAGCTTTCATGACAAAAGTTCGGTAGCTCCCACCCACGCCTGTCTCTCCTATGTAACGCGCTGGACACGATCAAAAGTCGTCGCCAAAGCCGTCAGCAGGACGCCAGGAGTGGGGCAAATGGGAACTATGGAACGTTACTCGAAAGTCGGTATGCAGGAGCTCGATCAGCGCCTGTCGAAGATCGTCGAAGCCGCGCGCAAGAAGCCGGTTTCGGTGTACCGCTACGGCGCGCCGTGGGTGTGGATCGTCTCCCAGGACGATTGGCAGGGCGCGCTGAAAGAAGTCTCCAGCTTTATCCCGGCGGGGCACTCGCTGGTGTTGCTGCGCCCGCAGATCGACGAGGTGCTCGACAGCCATCGCGACTGGCTCCAGCCCGAGCCGGGCATGCTGATTGCGCCGCACACCGTGGTGCACATCCTCCTGCTGCAACTGCTGTATTCGGTGCCCAGCGAGCAACAACTGCACGAGCAACTCAACTACAACCTGCTGTTCCGCTGGTTCGTCGGCCTCGACCTGAACCAGAAAGTGTGGGGCATCCATGTCCTGCAACGGGACATCGCCAGCGTGCTGGGCAACCCGCGTGCGGTGCAGTTGATCCAGACCATCATCGGTGAAGTGTTTTGTGGCGCCTTGCTGCACATGCCGGAGTTCTCGCTGAACTTCGCCTTGCTGCACACCTGGCTGGCCCGGCACAGCCACCTTTCGACAACCAGCAATTGAGCAGGCCAAACGCCGTGCAAACGGCGACGGCGCGTAATCTTGGAAAGTTAGGGGGCGGTGTGGAGCATCTGTTCAAGTCAACGCTGGCGCTGTGCTGCCTGACGCTGGGGGCTTTGGCCTCACCCGCGCAGGCCGAGGAGGAGGGCGCGGCACGCCGGGTCGACGTCAATGAGTACTTCGTGCGCGGCAATACCGTGCTCGATGCGGCGGCGATCGAAGAGGCGGTGTCCCCGTTTCTTGGCCCGCAAAAAACCTTGGGCGATATAGAAGGCGCCCGCGATGCGCTGCAAAAGATCTACCAGGCGCGCGGCTACCAGTCGGTGTTTGTCGAGCTGCCGGAGCAGAAGGTCGATGACGGTATCGTCTACCTGCAAGTCAGCGAAACCAAGATCGGCCGCGTGCGCGTGGTCGGCGCCAAGCATTATTCGCCGGTGGAAATCCGCGACGAAGTGCCGGCCCTCAAGGAAGGCGAGGTGCCGGACTTTGCCACCGTGCAAACCCAGCTCGCCGGCCTCAACCGCGGCGTCGGGCGCCAGGTCACGCCGCTGGTGCACGAAGGCCAGCGCCCCGGCACCATGGACGTGGACTTGCAGGTGGAAGACCAGAACCCGTGGCACGCCAGCCTTGGCCTGAACAACGACTACAGCGCTGATACCGAAAAGCTGCGCTCGGTGGCCACCCTGGGCTACGACAACCTCTGGCAACTGGGCCATAGCATATCGCTGACCTATTTCACCGCGCCCCAGGACAGCAGCAACGCCAAGGTCTGGTCGGGCTCCTACAGCGCGCCGCTGGATGAGCGCTGGACCTTGCAGTTCAGCGGCTACCAGTCCGACAGCAACATCGCCACCATCGGCGGCAGCAACGTGCTCGGCAAGGGCCATTCCTACGGCGTGTCGGCGATCTACAACCTGCCGGCGACCAATGTCTGGGCCAACTCCTTCTCGTTCGGCATCGACTTCAAAGACTTCGACGAAGAGATGCAATTCGGTGCCAGCCGCGACCAGGTGCCGCTCAAGTACGCGCCGTTCACCCTCGGCTACAACGGCTATCGCTACACCGAGCAATCCCAGTTGGGCCTGGGCCTGAACCTGGTGGTGGGCACCCGCGCGTTCTTTGGCTACGGCAGCGATGCCGAAGAGTTCGACTACAAGCGCTACAAGGCCAACGCCAGTTTTGCGGTGCTCAAGGGCGACCTGAATTACACCTACACCTTCGCCAACAACTGGCAGTCGGCGTCGAAGGCGGCGTTCCAGCTGGCCTCGGGGCCGCTGGTATCCAACGAGCAGTATTCCGCCGGCGGCGCCACGTCGGTGCGCGGTTACCTGGCGGCAGAGCGCACCGGGGACGAGGGTTACTTGCTGTCCCAGGAGCTGCGCACGCCGTCGGTGGCCAAGTACCTCGGCAGTTATGTGCAGGAGTGGCGCTTCTATGCGTTCGCCGAGGGCGCGCGCCTGCGCCTGCACGACCCGCTGCCCGAGCAAGAAGACGAATACAGCCTGGCCAGTGTCGGCCTGGGCACCCGCGCCAGTTTGAGCAAATGGTTGTCCGGCAGCCTGGATTGGGGCTACCCGCTGCTCAATGGACCGAACACCCAGAAACAGGACTCGCGACTGCACTTCAGTGTGCAGGCGACTTTCTGACTTTTTCTTTCGGAGACTTCACCCATGCAACGCCTAATCCTGAGCCTGTTGATCTGCCTGGGCTTCACGCTCCCGGCCACCGCCCATGCCTGGTGGCAAGACGACTGGCACTACCGCAAACAGATCACCGTGGACACCACCGCCCAAGGCGCCGCGATCAACCAGGCCCTGGGCCGCACCGCGCTGCTGGTGCGCCTGCACACCGGCAATTTCACCTTTGACGGGGTCAAGGACGACGGCGCCGACCTGCGCTTTGTCAGCGCCGATGACAAGACCGTGTTCAACCACCAGATCGAAAGCTTCGACCCGCTGATGGGCATGGCGCTGATCTGGGTCGATGTGCCCAAGGTCGAAGGCGGCCAGCGCCAGGACCTGTGGATGTACTACGGCAACCAAAAAGCCCCGGCCACCAGCAACGGCCAGTTGGCGTTCGACCCGAACTACACCGCGCTCTATCACTTTGACGGGGCCAACGGCACCCCGGCCCGCGACACCACGGCCTACGCCAACACCTCGGTCAACGCCACCGGCGCGAGCATCGACGGCGTGATCGGCCGCGCCTTGCAGTTCGGCGGCCAGCCGCTGTTGTTGCCGGCCAGCCCCTCGCTGCAACACGCCGCGGGCGGCGCGTTCACCTTCAGCGCCTGGTTGCGCCTGGACCAGGCCAGTGGCGAGCAGGTCGTCCTCGCCCGCCGTGACGGTCCCCACAGCCTGCTGCTGGGGCTGAACCAGGGCACGCCATTTGTGGAAGTCGATGGCCAACGCGTGGTCTCCACCCAACCACTGAACCCGGGCCAATGGCAGCACCTGGCGTTCACTGCCGAGGGTGAAAAAATCGCCCTGTTTGTGAATGGTCGCGAGACGGCGAGCCTGGCGGTTGCGCTGCCAGCGTTCAATTCCCAACTGGCGATTGGCGGCGATCTGCCGGACGCCGGCACCGCGCATCTGCCGTTCGCCGGCGCCATCGATGAGCTGCGCCTGTCCAAGGTCGCGCGCCCAGCCACCTTGCTGTTGGCCGATGCCAGCGCCCAAGGTGCCGAGTCGAAACTGGTGGCCTACGGCGTCGATGAAGAGCAGTCCGGTTTTGGTTTCGGCAGCCTGGGCTTCTTGCTCAACGCCGTGCCGGTGGACGCCTGGGTGATTATCCTGGTGCTGGTGGCGATGATGTTCCAGTCGTGGGTCATCATGCTGCGCAAGAACCGCCAGGTCAGCCGCGTCAGCGGCGCCAACGAGGTTTTCCGCGAACACTTCGCGCAGATCGGCACGCGCCTGGAGATGTTTGCCGATGACGCCCAACTGGGTCAGCGCCTGCAGCATTCGTCGCTGTGGCGCCTGTACCTGGTGGCGGTCAAGGAGATCCGCACCCGCCGCGCCCAGGGCGCCGACACCTCGTCCGTCTCGGCGGCGACCATCGAAGCCATCCGCTGCTCCATGGACGGTGTGCGCACCCGCGAAAACCAGGCCCTCAGCGCCAAGCTCTCGACCCTGTCCAACGCCATCGCCGGCGGCCCGTACATCGGCCTGCTCGGCACCGTGCTGGGGATCATGGTGGTGTTCCTTGGCACGGCCATGGCCGGTGACGTGAACATCAACGCCATCGCCCCGGGGATGGCCGCCGCGTTGCTGGCCACGGCCATGGGCCTGTTCGTCGCGATCCCCGCGCTGTTTGGCTACAACCGCCTGATTACGCGCAACAAGGAAGTCAGCGCGGACATGCGTGTGTTCGTCGATGAGTTCATCACCCGCCTGGCGGAGATGCACGGCGAGAGCCAGTCCAGTGAAGCCGCGCACCGCCGCGACCATCACGCTGCCGTACCGGCCTGAGGAGAATCAGCATGGCTTCCGTAAACGCCTCCCACGACGATGACGATGATGCCGCCGTCGATAGCATCAACATCACGCCCCTGGTGGACGTGCTGATGGTGGTGCTGGTGATGTTTATCCTCACCGCCACCGCCCAGGTTTCGGGCATTCAGATCCACCTGCCCAAGGCCAGCGCCTCGGTGTCGTTGTCGGAGGCCAAGACCAAGGCGATTTCCGTCAACGACGGTGGCCAGGTGTTCCTCGACGCGTACCCGGTGACCCTTGGCGAGCTGGAAGAGCGCCTGCGCATCGAAAAAGCGCAGAACCCGGATTTCCCGGTGATCGTGCGCGGTGACGCGTTGGTGCAGTACCAGAAGGTGATCGAAGTGCTCGATTTGCTGCGACGGCTGGAGCTGTCCCAGGTCGGGCTGGTCACCGGCAAACCGAGCCAGGGCTGAGCCATGACCGCACAGATCCCGATGCCGCCCTTGCCGGTGAAGAACAAGCCGCCGCTGCGCCCGTTGAAGTGGGGCGCAGGCCTTTTGCTGGGCGCTGTGGCGGCCTGGTTCCTGTGGCAGTGGGCCAATGACATGAGTGGCGTGCGCCGCGAAGCGCCGAAGATCCCGACGATTATTCCGTTGCCGCCACCGCCACCGCCACCACCGGAAAAGCCCAAGGAGCCTGAGCCCCAGGTCGAAGAAAAAATCCCCGAGCCGGTGCCCACGCCCGAGCCGGAAGAGGTCAAGCCTGCGGACGAAGCTCCGCCTTCACCGGCGGACGATTTGGCCAACCCGATGCAGATCGACGGCGATGCCCAGTCGGGCAATGACGGTTTCAACATCGGCGCCGGCAAAGGCGGCGGCATGGCCGGTTCCGGTGGCGGCGGTTTGGGCACCGGCACCTACAAGCAGTACCTGGCAGGGGTGTTCCAGCGCCTGCTGCGCGAGGACCCGGAGTTGCGCAAGAAAGCGTACGCGGTGCAGGCCGATTTGTGGCTGAACGCCGATGGCCAGGTCACCCGTGCCGAGTTGGCCAAGTCCAGCGGTGATGCCGAGACCGATGCCCAGGTGTTGGCCGCGTTGCGCGCGCCCCATGCCACGCAACGGGTGCCAGCCGCCGTAACGATGCCGGTACGCCTGTCCCTCAAGGGCCGGCGCCCGGAATGATCGAACCCTTTTCTACGGTTTTTTACAGGAGTTGCGTACACATGATTTCCCCCGTGAATCGACTGACCCTGGCGGTCGGCCTTGTCATCGCGACCCTGGTTGGCCAAGCAACGGCCGCCCCGGTTGCGCCTTCGGAAAACGTCACCATCAACCTGATCCGCTTGTTGGTGCAGCAGGGCGTGTTGACCCAGGACACCGCCAACGGGCTGATTGCCCAGGCGGAAAAAGAAGCCCTGCAAGCGCGCCAGGCGAATGCCGCCCCGGTGGTGGCCGCAGGGCCTGCGGCAGCGCCGGGGGACGTGCGTGTGCAGTACGTGCCGCAAGCGGTGCGCGACCAGATCCGCGACCAGGTGAAAGCCGAAGTCATGGCCACCGCCAAGCAGGAAAACTGGGCCCAGCCCAATACCTTCCCGGATTGGGTGTCCCGCGTGAGCTTTGACGGCGATATCCGCCTGCGTGACGAGTCGCGCTACTTCTCGGGCAAGAACGACGACACCATCACCGACTACGCCAAGCTCAACAACAACGGGCCGTATGACGTCAACCCGGCCTCCAGCACGCAGCTGCCGCCGTTGCTCAATACCCGTGAAGACCGCGAAAACCTGTTCCGCATCCGCGCCCGCCTGGGCATGAAAGCGGTGATCTCGCCGGAATGGACCGCCGGCATCCGCCTCGGCACCGGCTCCGACAACAACCCGGTGTCCACCACCCAGACCCTCGGCGGCGGTTTTGGCAAGAAGGACATCTGGCTCGACCAGGGTTACCTGAGCTGGAAAGCTTCGGACAGTGTGACCTTGACCGGCGGGCGGATTGCCAACCCGTTCTATTCCACCGACATGATGTATTCCAACGACCTCAACTTCGACGGCGTGGCGGCGATCTTCAACCACCGCCTTGCCAGCGATTGGAACCTGTTCGGCACCCTTGGCGCGTTCCCGGTGGAATACACCTCGGACACCGCCAGCAGCAACGGCTTCGACAAGGAAGAAAGCGACACCAAATGGCTGTTTGGCGGGCAGATCGGCGCCGACTGGAAGATCAATCGCAGCAACAATCTCAAGCTCGCGGGCGCCTACTACCAGTTCCAGAACATCGAAGGTGAACGCTCCAGCCTGTGCAAACCGTGGGAAGGCAAGCCGGGTTGCGACACCGACGGCTCGCGCGTGGCCTTTATGCAAAAGGGTAACAGCGTGTTCAACCTGCGTGACATCGCGCCGAACCCGGCCACCCCTGGCAAGACGCCGGAGCCGCAGTTCGTGGGCCTTGCGTCCAAGTTCAATCTGCTCGACCTCAACGCGGTTTGGGACAGCGAGTTGCCGAGCGACTTCAAGCTGCGCAGCCAAGCCAACTTCATCCACAACCTGGGCTACGACAAGGGCGAGATGCTCAAGCGCAGCGAAGGCCACATCGTCAACAACCTCAACAGCAATGGCGAGTTTGAAAGTGGCGGCAATGCGTTGATGGTCTCGTTCACCCTCGGCAGTGCCCTGGAGATGCGCAAGCGCGGCGACTGGAACCTGTTGGCCGGCTACAAGTACATCCAGCCTGACGCCTTGCCCGATGGCTTCAACGATTCGTCGTTCCACCTCGGCGGCACCAACGCCAAGGGCTACTTCATTGGTGCCAACTACGGCATCGAAAAGAACATCTACGCCAGTGCGCGTTGGTTGAGCGCCTCGGAAGTCTACGGCCAGCCGTTTGAAGTGGATGTGATGCAACTGGAACTCAACACGCGCTTCTGACGCGCACAGGAGATGCCACATGAACACGCGAATCTGCGGGCTGCTGTTGTTGTTCGTCGCCACCGGCGCCAGCGCCGAAGGCATGGAAGAGCGCCTGCGTACCCAACTGCGCAGCACCACCCAGCAGTTGCAGGCGTTGCAAAGCGAACAGGCCCAGGCCAGCGCCGCGCGCATCGCCGCGGAAACCCAGGCCAAGCAGGCCCAGGCGCAGATCAAGCAATTGACGGCCGAGCTGGAAAAGACCCGTGGCGTGGCCGAGCAAATGGCCGGCCAGCAACAAAGCCTGCACAGCCAGGCGCAAGCCCAGGTGGCGGCGAGCAACGAGCAGATCGGCAAGTTCAAGAAGGCCTACGGGGAACTGCTGGTGCTGGCCAAGGGTAAGGAGGCCGAGCGCGCCAGCCTGCAAGCCAAGCTGAGCGAACGTGACACACAAGTGCAGCAATGTGCAGTCAAGAATCAACAGATGTACGGCGTGGCCCAGCAACTGCTGGCGGCCTACGAAAAAATCGATGTGGCCGAGGTGATGAGTATCCGCCAGCCCTTCGCCAGCGGTGCGCGGGTCAAGTTCGAGGAACTGGCCCAGGGCTTTGGCGACGATTTGTACAAGAGCCGTTTTGATGCGCCCCAGGCAACTGCCAATCACTGATCGACAAGGAAGACTTCACCATGAGCGAATTGATCACCAGCGTCACCGTCCAGAGCCTCACCGAACTGCTGCAAGAAGCCGGCTACCGGGTCAACCCGAGCGAGCAGAACGGCATCGTGCAATTGCTCAGCGCCAGCCAGGGCATCGGCTTTGCCGTGCGTTTCGGCAACCCGGCGGGCGAGCAGGGCGGCTATGTGGATTTCACCTACAGCTGCGCGCTGCGCATCCAGGGCGAACTGCCGGAAGGCCTGGCCCAGGTGTGGAACGCATCGCGCCGCTTTGCGCGGTTGTCGGTGCAGGGTGAATTCCTGCTGATGGAAATGGACGTGGTGGTGGCGGGCGTCAGCGTCACCTACCTGCGCAGCCAGTTGGAATTGTGGGACCGTCTGTTGCAGGAATTCATTGTCTATCTGCGTGAATACAGCCAGCAGGCCGCGCAGTTGCAGGCCGCCGCGCAATCCGTTGGTGAAGAGGCGGCGGTATTGTGAAAAAGCCAACCTTGATGGTCGGCGCGGGTGCGCTGGCCTTGCTGGTGGTGGCCGTGGGCTTGAGCCTGCGGCCGGGCAGCGACCCGGTGGCGGCGCAGCAGCCGGCGCCGGTGCTCACGACGCCGGCGGGCGGCCCGGCGGTGGCGCGCCTGGGCAACCAGCAAATCGACCTGACGGAAATGCAAAGCGTGCTGGCGAGCCTGCCGGCCGAGACCCGCGAGCAGCTGCGCGGCAACCGTGGTGCGCTGGAAACCTGGCTGCGTTCACGCCTGGCGCAAAAGGCCGTGCTGGAACAGGCCGACGCCCAGGGCTGGCGTCAGCGCCCGGAGGTGCAGCAACAGACCCGCGCCGCCACCGAGCAGATCGTGTTTCGCGACTACATGCTCTCGGTCAGCCAAGTGCCGGCCGGCTACCCAAGCACCGCTGAGTTGCAACAGGCCTACGACGCCGGCAAGGCGCAGTGGGTGACGCCGCCGATGGTTCGGGTGAGCCAGATTTTCCTCGCCGTGAACGACCCGCAATCCGCCGAAGCAGTAAGGCGCCAGGCCCAGGAATTGAGCCGCAAGGCCCAGGCCACGCCGGGGGATTTTGCCGCCCTGGCAACGCAATATTCCCAAGACCCGAACACCGCCTCGCGTGGCGGCGATTCGGGGATGCAACCGTTGCAGCAGTTGGTGCCGCAGGTGCGCGAGGCGGTGGCGCGGCTCAAGGTCGGCGGGGTGTCGGAGGTGGTGCAGAGTGCGGCGGGCTTCCATGTGCTCAAGCTCACCGCCCAGCAACCGGCGCGCACGGCGACGTTGGATGAGTTGCGCGCACGCCTGACCGAGGCCTTGCGCAGTCAACGTCAGGAGCAGATCGCCAAGGCCTACCTGGAAGGCATGCTCAACACCGCCACCTTGAGTATCGACGGTGCCGAGCTGAACAAGGTGCTGGAGTAAGTCGCGACAACCCGCATTGGATGCACAGACCAACAAGACAGGGAGTCTCCCATGGCATATCTAGAACCGTCCGGTCCCCAGGCGCCCGCCGCTTATCGTACGGCGAGCGAGGCGCGCAGCAGTTGGCCGGCTTTGGCCTGCGAGATCGAGCCGGAAGTGGCACGCTACTTTCTGGTGAGTGCGCGCTGTGGCTGTTTCATGCAGGCGGCGCGCAGCCTGAATATCAAGTCGACGCTGCTGCGCAAGCGCCTGGCGCAGCTGGAAGAACAGGTGCGTCATGCGCTGTTCACCTATCAAGGCAATGGCCTGGTCCTCAGTCGCGACGGCCTGCAATTGCAGGCGCAACTGATTGCGCTGGCCCATGAGCGGCGCTTGCCGGTGGTGGAGCAGCCGCTGATCCGCCTGGCGGTGGCCGAGCCGATCCTGCACGACATCCTTGGTCGCGACCTGATCGCCTTGCTGCGCCGCAACGCCAGCGTGCGCCTGGAGATCATCTCCATCGACAGCCAGCTGTCCCTGCAAGCGGTGGACGTGGACGTGGTGCTGTGGCTCTCCGACACCGACGGCGCCGCGCCCGGGCCGAGCTTTCCGATCCAACCGCCACGGCCGCTGGCGCGCCTGCATTACCTGCCGCACATCGCCAAGCGCTACTCACGGCTGACCACCCGCCCGGACAGCGTCGACGACCTCGACGACTACATGCTCGTGCAATGGCAACCCGACGCGCAGGTCGACGCCCTGCAACCGTGGAACCACGTGGTCGACCAACGCCGCGCCGCCGTGGTGCAAGTGCAGGCCTACTCACTGATGCTGGAAATGATCCGCTGCGGCGCCTGCATCGGCTTGCTGCCGCACTACATGAGCAGCTTCGACCGCGGCCTGGTGGCACTGCCGGGGTTACTGGCCGACAGCATGCAGCGCCAGGTGTGGCTGGCGGTGAATGCCCAGGTGCAGGATGCGCAGGCGGTGCAGGTGATAGTCGAGTTGATCGTGGGGACGTTTGAGGGGCGTAAGGAGTGGTTTGATTGAGCGGATGGTGGCGGCTGACCCACCGCCATCGCAGGCAAGCCAGCTCCCACAGTTTTATCGGCGTGCACATGATCCAGCGTGTAAACCCAATCCCCTGTGGGAGCGGGCTTGCCCGCGAAGGCGGCCTGTCAGTTAACACCGATGCAGCTGACCCACCGCCATCGCAGGCAAGCCAGCTCCCACATTTTGATCGGTGCCAACCTGAACTGGCCTGCAAACCCAATCCCCTGTGGGAGCGGGCTTGCCCGCGAAGGC
>NZ_JANLGL010000139.1:0-16318 GCF_024655625.1 Pseudomonas sp. 18.1.10 | reverse complement strand
TGACTGCATTCCAAAGTTGGAACTCGGTCAAGTGTGGGAGCGGGCTTGCTCGCGAGGACGGCCTCACAGTCGCCCCAGTGCAATTGCCCGTCGCCCCAGTTCGTGTTCACCCAGGCCCCACTGGTTAAGGTTGTGAAATAACAACAGCCGGGTGAGACCGCCGTCATGAAAAAAACCTTGTTGAGCCTCATCGTCGCCGCACTGTTCAGTGCACAAGCCATGGCCGCCGAACCGGCCTCCTGCAAAAACATCCGCATGGGCGTGGTCAGTTGGACCGACGTGGTCGCCACTTCTGCCATCGCCGACGTGCTGTACAGCGGCTTGGGCTATCACAGCAAGCAAACCACGGCCGTGCAGCAGCTGATTTTTGCCGGTATTCGCGATAAACGCCTGGATATCTTCCTGGGTTATTGGAAACCGGCGATGGACAAGAACATCGCCCCGTTCCTGGCGGCCAAGCAGGTCAAGGTCCTTGATGCGCCAAGCCTTGCCGAGGCCCGGGCGACGTTGGCGGTGCCGAAGTACGTGGCCGATGCCGGGTTGAACACCTTTGCCGATATCGCCCGCTTCAAGGACCAATTGGGCACCAAGATCTACGGTATTGAGCCGGGGAGCGCCGCCAATACGGACCTGCAAAAAATGATCGATGCCAACGATTTCGGCCTGGGCAGCTTCAAGCTGGTCGCCTCCGGTGAAGCCGGGATGCTGGCCGCCGTGCAGCGTGCGGTGAGCCGCAAGGAATTTGTGGTCTTCGTTGGTTGGACCCCGCACCCGATGAATATCAATATGGACATGGTCTACCTGACCGGCAGTAACGATCTGTTCGGCCCCAATGAAGGCCGCGCTACCGTCTCTACCGTCACCGCGCCGGACTTCGCTGAGCGTTGTCCCAACGCCAACCGCCTGCTGGAAAACCTTACCTTTACCGCCCCCCAGGAAAGCCAGTTGATGGTGCCGATCATGGCACGCCAGTCGCCCCAGGCCGTGGCCAAGCAGTGGCTGCGTGACCATCCCGAGGATCTGCAGCGCTGGCTGGCCGGGGTGACGGCGTTTGATGGCCAGGATGGCGTGGCGGCTGTGCAGGCCAGCCTCAAACCCTGAGCCAAACACGGTAAGTCAAACAAAGAGGGGCAATGTGGGAGCTGGCAAGCCAGCTCCCACAGTTGATCTCCATCGTCAGGGAAGTCTATGTATGTCCCAATACCCGATATCTTCGCAAATGCGCGCCTTTGTGGATAAAACCGAATCCTTCACCAGCGCCGATACCTCCCTGGCCGGCCTGCGCCAGAACTACAACCGCATGTGCCAGGCCTTCACCCCGCCACCGCCGCAAGACCTGCTAATAGAAGATTTTTCCCTGGGCGGCGTAGCCGTGCGCAGTTACCGACCCACCACAGCCACCCCCTCCGACGGTTGGCCCTGCCTTCTATATATGCACGGCGGCGGCTGGGTGGTCGGCGGGTTGGATTCCCACGACTTCATCTGCGCAGAACTGGCCAATGAGTTACAGGTGCTGGTGATCGCCATCGACTACCGCTTGGCCCCCGAGCACCCGTTCCCGGCCGCGTACGACGATTGCCGCGCGGTGTGGCAGGCGATCCAGAAGGGGCAGGGGCCGCATGTCGTCAACCGGCGACGGCTGGTGGTGGCGGGCGACAGTGCGGGCGGCAACCTGGCGGCGGCGTTATGCCAGGGGTTGCGCGACGCCGGGCAGGCGTTGCCGCTGGCCCAGGTGATGATCTATCCGGGGCTGGGCGGCCCGGCGGATTTACCGTCCCGTCGTGATTGCCGGGATGCGCCGCTGCTCAGCACTGCCGACAGTGACTACTATCGAGCGCTTTACCTGGGCGACGACGCTCAACTGTCGCCCTACGGCATGCCGCTGCTGGCCACCGATTTCAGCGGCCTGCCCAGGGCTTTTATCGCCGTGGCCCAGTTCGACCCGCTGCGCGACGATGGCAGGCTCTACGCCGAACGCCTGCACGCGGCGGGCGTGGAGACGCTGTTGTATCCCGGCAAGGGCCTGATCCATGGCTGCCTGCGGGCGCGGCGGCAGGCGGCGGAGGTGGATCAACTCTACGACTACTTGCTGGGTTACCTGAGGAGCGAAGGGCTGACACAGGTCTAAGCGCTCAAGGACATGCTCATTGCACAATTCGGGTTTATAGTGCCAGACGGCAAAATAAAAGACGTCCCCCCAGGGATGAACCCGACCCCTTACGGAGCGCGCAATGCAGACTTGGTTTCCACAGATCAAACCCTACGCCCGGCACGATCTGGCCGTCGATGACACGCACACCCTGTACGTCGACGAAAGTGGCTCCCC
Source organism: Pseudomonas sp. 18.1.10 (assembly GCF_024655625.1). Lineage (NCBI taxonomy): Bacteria > Pseudomonadati > Pseudomonadota > Gammaproteobacteria > Pseudomonadales > Pseudomonadaceae > Pseudomonas > Pseudomonas sp. 18.1.10. The sequence continues at coordinate 13,992 of NZ_JANLGL010000139.1, read as the reverse complement.
CGAAGGCTTGCCCGTCGTCTTCATCCACGGTGGCCCTGGCGCCGGTTGCGATGCCAACAGCCGCTGCTATTTCGATCCGAACCTGTATCACATTGTCACCTTCGACCAGCGTGGCTGCGGGCGTTCTACCCCGCGTGCGAGCCTGGAAAACAACACCACCTGGGACCTGGTCGCCGACCTTGAGCGCATCCGCGAGCACCTGGGCATCGACAAGTGGGTGCTGTTCGGCGGTTCCTGGGGCTCGACCCTGGCCCTGGCCTACGCGCAAACCCACCCTGAACGTGTGCTTGGCCTGATCGTGCGCGGCATCTTCCTCGCCCGCCCGCAAGACATTCATTGGTTCTACCAGGAAGGCGCGAGCCGCCTGTTCCCGGATTACTGGCAGGATTACATCGCGCCGATCCCGGTGGAGGAGCGCCACGACATGATCGCGGCCTACCACAAGCGCCTCACCGGCAACGACCAGATCGCCCAGATGCACGCGGCCAAGGCGTGGTCCGGCTGGGAAGGGCGCATGCTCGGCCTGTGCCCGAGCCCGCAGCATGTCGAGCGGTTTTCCGAGCCGCAGCGCGCGCTGTCCATCGCGCGGATCGAGTGCCACTACTTCACCAACAACTCCTTCCTGGAGCCCAACCAGCTGATCCGCGACATGCACAAGATCGCCCATCTGCCTGGCGTAATCATTCATGGCCGCTACGATATGATCTGCCCGTTGGATAACGCTTGGGAGCTGCATCAGGCGTGGCCCAACAGTGAATTGCAGGTAATTCGCGAGGCCGGGCATGCGGCGTCCGAGCCCGGTATTACCGATGCGTTGGTGCGTGCGACCGGCGAGATGGCCCGGCGCCTGCTCGACCTGCCGCCCGAAGAAGCATGAAGGGCCTGTTGCAGCGGGTGCGTGGCGCCCGGGTCGAGGTTGCCGGGGAAATTGTCGGCGCCATCGACCAGGGTTTGCTGGTGCTGGTGGCGGTCGAACCGGGCGACACGGCCGAGAGCGCCGACAAACTGTTGCACAAGCTGCTTAACTATCGGGTGTTCAGCGACGATGAGGGCAAGATGAACCTGTCGTTGAAGGACATCGACGGCGGTTTGCTGCTGGTATCGCAGTTCACCCTGGCGGCGGACACCAAGAGCGGGTTGCGGCCGAGCTTCTCTACGGCAGCCCCTCCGGCCTTGGGTGCGGCGCTTTTCGAACATTTGCTGTTACAAGCGCAACAATTGCATGGCAAGGTGGGGTCGGGGCGTTTTGGCGCCGATATGCAGGTGCATTTGGTCAATGATGGCCCTGTGACCTTCCTGCTCCAGACATGAATGTATTAAAAACGACTTTTAATGCCTAAAAACGCAGGTTTTCACTACAAATACTTCGTTGCCCCTGATGCGTTGTCTCGCGGGCTACTAGATAATCGCGCGCTACGGGGATCAGCGTTGTTTGGTCCATTTTTGACTTAGGTAGAGACTTGTCCGATAGCCAATGGGGAATCATTTTGACCCAGGGGAGTCGGAACAATGCTCGCCAACCTGGCATATAGATAGCTGGCCGTTGGTTTTTTGATCTGTTTTCGGCGAGGGTTGCTCGTGATTGTTAGTCCCTGTAATGCACCAAAATTGTCTGCCAAACGGTTACGAAACGCACTGGTGACGGGCTCTGCCCTGTTTTGCCTGTTCGGCGCGGGTCAACTGTGGGCATTCAGTCTGGATGATGTGTCGGCCAAGGCTAAAGAGCTGGCCGGGCAGAAATACGAAGCGCCGCGCAGCAATCTGCCGAACGAATTCCGCGAAATGAAATTCGCTGATTACCAGAAGATTCGTTTCCGCAACGAAAAAGCCGAGTGGGTCGATCAGAACACCCCATTCAAGCTGTCCTTCTATCACCAGGGTATGCACTTCGATACGCCGGTGAAAATCAACGAAGTCACGGCCGACAGCGTCAACGAAATCAAATACGACGCATCGCGTTTCGATTTCGGCGACATGAAGCTTGATCCAAAAGCCACCGAACAACTGGGTTATGCCGGTTTCCGTGTGCTGTACCCGATCAACAAGGCCGATAAGCAAGACGAAATCATGACCATGCTCGGCGCCAGCTACTTCCGCGTCGTCGGCAAGGGCCAGGCCTATGGCTTGTCCGCCCGTGGCATGGCGATCGACACCGCGTTGCCGTCTGGCGAAGAATTCCCGCGTTTCACCGAGTTCTGGATCGAGCGCCCGAAACCGGGTGAGAAGCAGCTGGTGATCTTTGCCCTGCTGGATTCGCCGCGTGCCACCGGTGCTTATCGCCTGACCCTGCGTCCGGGCTCCGACACCATTGTCGACGTGAAATCCCAGATGTACCTGCGCGACAAGGTCAGCAAGCTGGGCGTGGCCCCGCTGACGAGCATGTTCCTGTTCGGCGCGAACCAGCCGTCCAAGGTGCTCAACTACCGTCGTGAGCTGCACGATTCCAGCGGCCTGTCGATCCATGCCGGCAACGGCGAGTGGATCTGGCGCCCACTGAACAACCCTAAACACCTGTCGGTCAGCAACTTCACCGTCGAAAACCCGAAAGGTTTCGGCCTGCTGCAACGTGGCCGCGATTTCAGCCACTACGAAGACCTCGACGACAACTACGACAAGCGCCCAAGCGCCTGGATCGAGCCTGAAGGCGACTGGGGCAAGGGTTCCGTCGACCTGGTAGAGATCCCGACCGCCGACGAAACCAACGACAACATCGTTGCCTTCTGGAGCCCGGCCGAGTTGCCGAAAGTCGGTGAGCCGCTAGACATTGCCTACCGCCTGCACTGGACCATGGACGAAAAATCCCTGCACCCGGCCGACAGCGCCTGGGTCAAGCAGACCCTGCGTTCCACCGGTGACGTGAAGCAGTCCAATCTGATCCGTCAGCCGGACGGCAGCGTGGCCTACCTGGTGGACTTCGAGGGCCCGTCCCTCAAGGCACTGCCGGCGGACGCCCCGGTGCGCAGCCAGGTGAGTGTTGGCGATAACGCTGAACTGGTTGAAAACAGCGTGCGCTACAACGAACACACCAAAGGCTGGCGCCTGACCCTGCGCATGAAGATCAAGGACGCAGGCAAGCCGACCGAAATGCGTGCGGCCCTGGTGCAGGACATCGTCAAGCCCGAGCCTGAGAAGGATTCGAGCCACGTGCTCAAAGCCGACAAGGTCCTGGCCAAGCAACACGAGAAGCAGGCCAAGAAAGACGCAAAAGACGCGAAAGACAAGCAGCCAGAAGCTGCCCCAGCCACACCGGAGCCGATCAAGACCGAACAAGTCCTGACCGAGACCTGGAGCTATCAGTTGCCTGCCGATGAGTAATTCCCCAGCCACGCCAGAGACGCTGCAAGAGTACCTGGCGCACCTGCCGATGACGGCCGAGCAGCGCGCCGAGCTGGCGGGCTGCACGTCTTTCAGCGAATTGCACGAACGCTTGTCGTCGTCCACCTTCGACGCCCCGACCGACGCCGCCCAAGCGTCGGTGGGCTCGCGGCTGCTGCTCAACAGCGCCGAAGAGCTGCAAGACGCGGAAATGCTCGTGCTCGACGCCGAAGGTCGCGTGTGCCTGAAAGCCACGCCGCCGATCCGTCGCACCAAAGTGGTGCCCGAGCCTTGGCGCACCAACATCCTGGTGCGCGGTTGGCGCCGGATGACCGGTCGCACCAACCCGCCGAAACCGCCGAAAGACGAACGTGTATTGCCGGCCGCGCGCTGGCGTACCGTGGGTTCGATCCGTCGCTACATCCTGCTGGTGCTGATGCTCGGCCAGACCATCGTTGCCGGCTGGTACATGAAAGGCATCATGCCGTACCAGGGCTGGTCGCTGGTGGACTTCGACGAAATCCGCAACCAGACCCTGCTGCAAACCGCCACCCAGGTGCTGCCTTACGCCCTGCAAACCAGCATCCTGATTATGTTCGGGATCTTGTTCTGCTGGGTGTCGGCGGGTTTCTGGACCGCGTTGATGGGCTTCCTGGAACTGCTGACCGGTCACGATAAATACCGCATCTCCGGTAAAAGTGCCGGTGACGAGCCGATTCCGAAGGACGCGCGCACCGCGCTGGTGATGCCGATCTGCAACGAAGACGTGCCCCGGGTATTCGCCGGTCTGCGCGCGACCTTCGAATCGGTGGCCGCCACGGGCGACCTGGACCGCTTCGACTTCTTCGTGCTCAGCGACAGTAACGACGCCGACATCTGCATCGCCGAACAGCAAGCCTGGCTCGACGTGTGCCGCGAAGCCGGTGGTTTCGGCAAGATCTTCTATCGTCGCCGTCGCCGTCGCGTCAAACGCAAGAGCGGCAACCTCGACGACTTCTGCCGTCGCTGGGGCGGTGACTACAAGTACATGGTCGTTCTCGACGCCGACAGCGTGATGAGCGGCGAGTGCCTGACCAGCCTGGTGCGCCTGATGGAAGCCACGCCGGATGCCGGGATTATCCAGACCGCGCCGCGTGCGTCGGGCATGGACACCCTGTATGCGCGCATGCAGCAGTTTGCCACCCGTGTGTACGGCCCGCTGTTCACCGCCGGCCTGCACTTCTGGCAGCTGGGTGAATCCCACTATTGGGGTCACAACGCAATCATCCGCATGAAGCCGTTCATCGAGCACTGCGCCCTGGCGCCGTTGCCGGGCAAAGGCGCGTTCGCCGGTTCGATTCTGTCCCACGACTTCGTTGAAGCGGCGCTGATGCGCCGTGCCGGCTGGGGCGTGTGGATTGCCTACGATCTGCCGGGCAGCTACGAAGAACTGCCGCCGAACCTGCTGGACGAACTCAAGCGTGACCGCCGCTGGTGCCACGGCAACTTGATGAACTTCCGCCTGTTCCTGGTCAAGGGCATGCACCCGGTGCACCGTGCGGTGTTTCTCACCGGCGTGATGTCCTACCTGTCGGCGCCGCTGTGGTTCCTGTTCCTGGTGCTGTCTACCGCGTTGTTGGCGGTGAACACCCTGATGGAGCCGCAATACTTCATGGCCCCGCGCCAGTTGTACCCGCTGTGGCCACAATGGCATCCGGACAAGGCGGTGGCGCTGTTCTCCACCACCATCGTACTGCTGTTCCTGCCAAAACTGCTGAGCATCATCCTGATCTGGGCCAAGGGCGCGAAAGAGTTCGGTGGCAAGTTCAAGGTGACCCTGTCGATGCTGCTGGAGATGCTGTTCTCCATGCTGCTGGCGCCGGTGCGGATGATCTTCCACACCCGTTTCGTCCTGGCCGCGTTCCTCGGCTGGGCCGCAACCTGGAACTCGCCACAGCGTGACGACGACTCCACGCCATGGAGCGAGGCGGTCAAGCGCCACGGTCCGCAAACCGTGCTGGGCTTCCTGTGGGCACTGTTGGTGGTGTGGCTGAACCCGAGCTTCCTGTGGTGGCTGGTGCCGATCGTCGGTTCGCTGATGCTATCGATCCCGGTCTCGGTGATTTCCAGCCGGGTCAAGCTGGGCCTCAAGTCCCGCGACGAGAGCCTGTTCCTCATTCCCGAGGAATACAATCCGCCGCAGGCGCTGCTGTCCACCGAGAAGTACACCCACGAAAACCGTTGGCATGCACTCAACGACGGCTTTGTACGGGCCGTGGTCGACCCGCAGCAGAACGCCCTGGCCTGTGCCCTGGCGACCTCGCGTCACCGCGAAGCGGAGCCCATCGAGTACCTGCGCGCCGAGCGCGTACGCCATGCGTTGAAAGTCGGCCCTGCCGGCCTCAACAACGGCGAACGCGTGGCCTTGCTCAGTGACCCGGTCGCCCTGGCCCGCCTGCACGAGCAGGTCTGGAGCGAAGGGCATGCCGAGTGGCTGGGGGCGTGGCGTGAATCGATCAAGGCTGATCCGCACGCGCCGTTACTGCCGCTGCAACCGCAAGTCTCCCAGGCCCAACCGGCCTGATTCAGACGCCCCCGGGGGTTCACTCCGGGGGTGTTTCAAACGCTGGTCCTACAGCGTTTTGCGCTTCTTCCTTTTTGCCCTAACTCCTTGTTATTTCGAAACAAAAGTCCCTTTGTCGAGGCGTATTGCCGTGCCTGCGGCTGGGTTAGCATCGCCCCGCAAATTTGACTCGTCACGGGGATATTCATGTTCAAAAGGTATGGTTCGGCATTGCTGATAGGCGCTGTCGCATTGATGTTCGGTGGCCCGCTGCAGGCCGGCGCCCTGGATGACGCCGTGCGGCGTGGCGTGCTCAAGGTAGGCACCACGCCCACCTATGTGCCCTTTGAAATGACCGACCGGCAGGGGCGCATCGTCGGCTTTGAAATCGATTTGCTCCAGGCCATGAGCCGTGCCCTCGACGTCGAGTTGGAGTTGGTCGCGGTGCCTTATACCGAACTGCTGTCGGGGCTCATGGCGAAGCGCTTCGACCTGATCGGCAGCGGCATGACCGTCACCCAGCAACGCAATCTCAAGTTGAATTTCAGCGATGCCTTCATGGTGGTGGGCCAGACCGTGCTGCTGCACTCCAGACTGGCGGGCAAGGTCACCAGCATCGAAGACCTGGATGAGGCGGGCTACCGGATCGCGGCCACTGCCGGCACCACGGGGGAAATGGCGGCGCAACGGTTTCTGGGGGCAGCCCGGCTCAGCAGTTTCACCACGCCGGAAGAAGGCGTGCGGCACGTGGTGGAAGGCAAGGCCGATGCGTTTGTCCACGACGCGCCGTACAACCTGATCGCCATCAGCCGGCCAGAAAACGCCAGCCTGTTTGCCCTCGAACAACCTTTTACCTACGAACCGCTGGCGTTCGGCCTGAAAAAAGGCGATTACGACAGCCTCAACTGGATCAACCACTTCCTCAACCAGGTGGCCCAGGACGGCACCTATGATCGGCTGCACGACAAGTGGTTCAAGGACACGGCCTGGATGGCGGATATTGAGTGAAAGTCATAACTGCTTACATATCAGTCGATTGCCACGCTCGGGCGCTGACGCGTCTACGCCTGTGGTTCCCCCGGGTTTTGTAGGGCTTTTCTGGCATACGGCGACAACAAATACCCGTGAAACCTTTGTGACGGGCAGCGAGTGGGTTAGGATCGCATCCCGTTATGGTGCGGCCCTTTTGCGCGCCGACCTTATAAGAATCGTTCAGGGGACTTGATGATGAAAAAGTATCTTTCGATGCTGCTGCTCGGCGTCACCGCGCTGGTCGCGGCCAATGCGGCCCAGGCCGGTGCGATCGACGATGCGGTCAAGCGCGGCACGCTGAAAGTCGGCATGGACCCGACCTACATGCCGTTCGAAATGACTGACAAGCGCGGTGAAATCATCGGCTTCGAAGTGGACATCCTCAAGGCCATGGCCAAGTCCATGGGCGTCAAGCTGGAGCTGGTGTCCACCGGTTACGACGGCATCATCCCGGCCTTCCTGACCGGCAAGTTCGACATGATCGGCAGCGGCATGACCCTGACCCAGGAACGCAACCTGCGCCTTAACTTCAGCGAACCCTTTATCGTGGTCGGCCAGACCCTGCTGATCCGCAAGGACCTGGAAGGCACCATCAAGTCCTACAAAGACCTGAATGACGAGAAATACCGCCTGACCTCCAAGCTGGGCACCACCGGTGAGATGGTCGCCAAGAAGCTGATCTCCAAAGCCAAGTACCACGGCTATGACAATGAGCAGGAAGGCGTGCTGGACGTGGTCAACGGCAAGGCCGATGCCTTTGTGTATGACGCGCCGTACAACGTGGTTGCCGAGAAGAAAGTCGGTAACGGCAAGCTGGTGTTCCTCGAAGAACCGTTCACCTTCGAACCCCTGGCGTTTGGCCTGAAGAAAGGCGATTACGACAGCATCAACTTCATCAACAATTTCCTGCACCAGATCCGTAACGACGGCACCTACGATCGCATCCATGACAAGTGGTTCAAGAGCTCCGAGTGGCTCAAGGACATGGAATAAAGGTTTAGACCGAGTCGCGCCCTTCGCGAGCAAGCCCGCTCCCACATTTTGACCGCATTTTCATGTTGGAACTCGGTCAAGTGTGGGAGCGGGCTTGCCCGCGATGGCGGCCTCACAGGCAACACACATCGCGGAAAGTTAAATGAAACAGAAAAAAGCCCAATGGCCCTGGCACCTGCTGACCGTGGTCGTGCTGGTTGGCCTGGCCGGCGCCTTGTACTACGCCACCTCGTTGATGTCCTACGAGTGGCGCTGGAACCGCGTACCGCAGTACTTCGCCTACCAGGCTGAAACGTCCCAGCGCGCGGCGGATATTTCCACCGTGGTCGAGCTGGTGCGCAAAGGCGACGTCGCCGAAGTGACCCTGCGCAACGACGCGGGCGCCGAGCAAAAGCTGACCGTGGCCGACAACAGCCTGCAAGTGGCGCGCGGCGATGACGTGGCCGAAGGCGACGTGATCGGTGTAACCCGGCAGTGGGCGTTGGGCCCGTTGATGTGGGGCTTGTGGACCACGCTGTGGCTGTCGGTGGTCTCCGGCATCCTCGGCTTGGCGATCGGTTTGGCGACCGGCCTGTGCCGGCTGTCCAACAACCCGACCTTGCGCGATCTGTCGACGATCTACGTCGAACTGGTACGCGGCACGCCGCTGTTGGTGCAGATCTTCATCTTCTACTTCTTTATCGGCACGGTGCTCAACCTGTCCCGGGAATTTGCCGGGATCGCCGCGCTGTCGCTGTTCACCGGTGCCTACGTGGCAGAGATCGTGCGCGCCGGCGTGCAGTCCATTACCCGTGGCCAGAACGAAGCCGCCCGCTCCCTGGGCCTCAGCGCCAGCCAGTCGATGCGCCATGTGGTGTTGCCGCAGGCGTTCAAGCGCGTGCTGCCGCCGCTGGCCGGGCAATTCATCAGCCTGGTGAAAGACACCTCGCTGGTCTCGGTGATCGCCATTACCGAACTGCTCAAAAGCGGTCGCGAAGTGATCACCACCTCGTTCTCGCCGTTTGAAATCCTGTTCTGCGTTGCAGGCTTGTACCTGTTGATAAACCTGCCGCTGTCGAAAATGGCCAGCCGGCTTGAGCGGAGGCTCGCGCAAAGTGATTGAAGTCCGCGATCTGGTAAAAGTCTTCGACACCCGTGGCCATGTGGTGCGCGCGGTGGACCATGTCACCACCCAGGTGGCCAAGGGCGAAGTGCTGGTGGTGATCGGCCCGTCGGGTTCCGGCAAGTCCACCTTCCTGCGTTGCCTCAATGGCCTGGAAGAGTTCGACTCGGGCTCGGTGAGCATCGACGGCCTGCAACTGGCCGACCCGAAGACCGACGTGAACGCCTATCGCCGCGAAGTCGGCATGGTGTTCCAGCACTTCAACCTGTTCCCCCACATGACCGTGCTGGAAAACCTCTGCCTGGCGCAAAAGGTCGTGCGCAAGCGCGGTAAAAAGGAGCGCGAGGCCAAGGCCCTGGCGCTGCTGGAAAAGGTCGGCATTGCGCAGAAGGCCAATGAGTTTCCCTCACGCCTTTCCGGCGGCCAACAGCAACGGGTCGCGATTGCCCGCGCGCTGGCCATGGAGCCCAAGGTGATGCTGTTCGATGAACCCACCTCGGCGCTCGACCCGGAAATGGTCGGCGAAGTGCTGGACGTGATGAAGACCCTGGCCCTGGAAGGCATGACCATGGTCTGCGTCACCCACGAAATGGGTTTTGCCCGTGAAGTGGCCGACCGCGTGTTGTTCTTCGATCACGGCAAACTGCTGGAAGACGCGGCCCCGGCCGAGTTCTTCGACGCGCCTAAAGACCCGCGTGCCCAGGCTTTCCTGCGTCAGGTTCTGTAACCGGCTTCCTGTGGCTAGCGAGCTTGTTGTGGCGAGCGAGCTTGCTCGCGCTGGGGTGCGAAGCAGCCCCAAAACCTGCCTCCGCATTCTGCCTGAAAGAACGCGGCGATCTTGTTGGGGCCGCTGCGCGGCCCAGCGCGAGCAAGCTCGCTCGCCACAACAGCCTTGCAATCTACAGGATCAGAGCCTGAACTTGCCCACCAGCGCCTGCAGGTCCACGCTCAACCGCGTCAACTGAACACTCGCCGCCGCCGTTTCCTCACTGGCGGCGGCGGTCTGTTCGGACACATCGCGCACCTTCAACACACTGCGATTGATTTCCTCGGCCACCGCGCTTTGTTCTTCGGCGGCAGCGGCGATCTGTGGGTTCATTTCCTGGATGATCGACACTGTGTCGGCAATCGCCGCCAGCGCGTCGCCGGCATTGCGGGTGAGGCCGACGCTGTTGTCGGTCAGGGTGCGGCTACTGTGCATGATATCGGCCACCTGCTGGGTGCCGGCATGAAGGCAGCGGATCAATTCTTCGATTTCTTCGGCCGAGGCTTGGGTGCGTTGGGCCAGGCTGCGTACCTCATCGGCGACCACGGCGAACCCTTCGCCTGCGCTGCCGGCCCGTGCGGCTTCGATGGCGGCGTTCAGGGCCAGCAAATTGGTTTGCTGGGACACCGACTTGATCACTTCCAGCACGCTGCCGATCTTCTGGCTTTCCTGTTGCAAGGCCAGCATCGCCTGGCTGGCGCGGGTCATTTCATCGGCCAGATGACCGATGTGTTCAACCGCCTGGGTCACCACCTGGTCACCGATGCTGGTTTGTTGATCCGCCTCATGGGCCGCCACTGACGCTTGCTCGGCGTGTCGGGCGACCTCCTGGGCGGTGGCCAGCATTTCATTCATGGCCGTGGCCACCTGGTCGGTTTCTGCTTTCTGGTGGTGGATGCCGTCGCGGGTCTGTTGGGAGACGGCCGCCAACTGCGCGGCCGCGCTGCCAATCTGCTGGGCGCTGTCACCGATGCCACTTATCAGCGTGCGCAGGTTGCCCGTCATGTCCCCCATGCTGCGTTGCAATTGGCCGAGTTCATCACGGCGCGCCACCGGCACGTCGCGGCTCAAGTCCCCCTTGGCGATACGGCTGGCGGCCGCCAGCACCTGACGCAGGGGCACCACGATCTGCCGGGCGATCCACCAGGCGGCGAGGGTGCCGAGCAGCAAAGCCGCGGCGGTCACACCCACCAGCAGGGTGCGGGTGTGCCGGGCCTCGTTGTCGCGCTTGATGGTCTGGGCCTGGCTCAGTTGGTGGCTTTGCTCCAGTAACTGGTCGAGTTGTTGCTCAAAGCGGTTCTGTGCGGTCTCGGTGGTGACCTGCGCCTCCTTGAGCCGTTGCAGTTGCTCGCGATAGTGGGCCAGGTCGGTCTTGAGCAGCGTTGCGTCAACGGGCAGGCGGGTGACGGCGGCCTGGGCGATATCCAGGGCGTCCAAGGCGGCGCCGACGGCCTCGGCATAGGCTTGCAGCGACACTGCGGCCCAGGCCGGGCGTACGGCGCTGTCTTCGGCCTGGGCGATGGCCTGGCGCAGCTGCTCGATACTGTCTAGCGCTTGCTGGTCTTGCTGATCCGGCAGTTCGCTGGCCACTTGAGCGAGGGTGTCGCTGGCTTGCAACGCGGTTTTGCCGAGGGGCGAGCGGGTGTTCTCGCGTTGCTCGATCAGCGGGGGCAATTCCACCAAGGCAGCCTTGAAGGCGGCAACCAGGCGCGTCGCCTCCTGGAGTCGCTGTTGGTCGGCAGGATCACGCATGCGGCCGGCAAAGAACGCCAGGTGCCGCTCGATTTTTTCAATGTGGGTTGCCATCTTGCCCAGGCTGGCCGTGTCGGTGAGGGTGCGGTACACGATGCGGTCGGCCCGCATGGCCTGGGCATCAGCGGCCAGTTGCCCGAGGGCGCTCAGGTTGCCTGAGCGGTAAAGCACGGCATTCAGCGCCTGCCAGCCGGTCACGGCGATGGTGAGACTGAGCACCAGGACCTGCCCGAAACCCAGGGCAAGCTTGAGGCGGACGCTGGCGTTGACCAGCAAGCGGGTCAGCCGAGGAAACATGGTGCACCTCCCAATCTGAAAAAGCGTTTCGCAGTAACGGAAACGCTAAATCGATTTGGGCGGCTACCGGGCTGATAACGGCGTAGGAAATTTCACAAACTGTTAGATGCGGAAGCGTCCTACCAACGTTTGCAGGTAAATCCCCAGGCGCGCCAGTTCCGCGCTGGACGCGGCAGTTTCCTCACTGGCCGAAGAGGTTTGTTCCGACACGTCACGCACATTCAGCACGCTGCGGTTGATCTCTTCGGCCACGGCGCTCTGTTGTTCGGCGGCGGTGGCGATCTGCGAGTTCATCGCCTGGATGGTCGAGACCGTGCGCGTGATATTGCCCAATGCGGCGCCGGCGCGGCGGGTCAGCTCGACACTGCTGTCGGTGAGGCCACGGCTGTTGTCCATGATGGTCGCCACCTGCTGGGTGCCGCTTTGCAGGCCGACGATCAACTCTTCGATCTCTTCGGTGGACTTCTGCGTGCGCTGGGCCAGGCTGCGCACTTCATCGGCCACCACCGCGAAGCCACGCCCGGCTTCACCGGCGCGGGCGGCTTCGATCGCGGCGTTGAGGGCCAGCAGGTTGGTTTGCTGGGCCACGGATTTAATGACGTCGAGAACGCTGCCGATCTTGTCGCTTTCGCGTTTCAGATCGCCCATGGCCAGGGTGGAGTTGCCGACTTCGGTGGCCAGGCGTTCGATCTGGGCGATGGCTTCGCCGACCACCTTGTCGCCTTCGCGGGCCTGTTGGTCAGCGGCGACGGCGGCCTCGGAGGCTTCCTCGGCGTTGCGTGCCACTTCCTGCACGGTGGCGGCCATCTCGTTCATGGCGGTGGCGACCTGGTCGGTTTCGACTTTCTGGCTGTTGACCCCGGCGCTGGTCTGTTCGGTCACGGCCGACAGTTGCTCGGCGGCGCTGGCGATCTGGGTGACGCCGTCGCTGATGCCGCCGATCAACTCACGCAGGCCCACGGTCATGCTTTGCATGGCCCGTTGCAGTTGGCCCAGTTCGTCCTGGCGCGCGGAGTCGAGGTTGTGGCTCAGGTCGCCGGAGGCTACGCGCTCAGCGACTTTGAGGGTCTGGCTCAGCGGGATGATGATCTGGCGGGTGATGGCCCAGGCGGCGATCAGGCCGAAGACCAGCGCCAGCACGGTGGCCAGCGCCAACAATTGCTTGGCTTGTGCCGCCTCGTTGTCACGCACCACCGTCTGCGACGCGGTGAGTTTTTTGCTGCGGTCGAGCAGGATATCGCCTTGCTCGGCCATGATTTTCATCGCCGCTGCGGTGGCGACCTGGGAGTCGCGGTACTGGCTGACCGCCGCGCGGTAGGCTTGCAGCGACACGCTGGCCTGTTGCAGGTTGGTCGAATATTGATCGGGGATCTGGCCGTTCAGGCGGGTGATGTTCTTCAGGGCGTTGTCGATGGCATCCAGCGCGGGCTGTTCGGCCTCAGTCTTGCCACTGTAGGTGTAGCCGCGCACCTGGAAGCGTGCCTGTTGGATCAACTTGCTCAGGTCCACCACGCTGTTGAACTGGCTGACGCTGTCGCCTTGCAGCAGGGCTTTTTCGATCTCGCCGACCTTCAGCACCGCATTGTCGGCGGTGTCGCCCAGCTTGCTGCGCGCATTTTCACGGTTGGCACCGGCCTGGACCATGGCCTCGAAGGCGCGACGGTATTGATCGACGGCGACCAGTTGGTCGTCCACCAGGCGGTTGTCGGCGGGCTGGTCGATCAGGCTGTCGGCGGTTTTCAGGCCGCTTTCCAGTTGCCCCAGCAGCGTATTGACCGTTGCCGGGCCTTGTTCGCCACGGCGCATTTCGTAGTCCAGGCGCGCCAGTCGCAGGTCCTTGGTCAGCTCATTGACGCTGGAGATGAAGCCCAGCTTGTCACCCCGGCTGATGACGCCGCTCAGGCCGCTCCAGCCGGTGAAGGTTATCAATAGGGTGAGCAGTAATACCAGGCCAAAACCTACACCCAGCTTGGATTTGACGCTGACATTCCCCAGCTTTTCGGCTAACCAACGATACATGCTGCGAACTCCCCTGGAACAAGGCTTGGACTTATTCAGAGAGTATCGGCATGTGTCGGGGATTCTGTAGCGACGCAGGTCAAATGTGGGAGCGGGCTTGCTCGCGAAGACGGTGTGTCAGTTAACGAATACGTCGACTGACCCACTGCTTTCGCGAGCAAGCCCGCTCCCACA